>DATCGB010000313.1:0-10663 GCA_036509155.1 Candidatus Tumulicola sp.
GCCCCGAGATGAACCGAACCGCGTTTCTGGCCGGCGCGGCCACCCTGACGGTGGCGGGCGCTTCGACGCTGCGATCGCTCGCCGCGCCGGTTCAAAACTACCGCGTCACGCATACCGACGCCCAGTGGCGCGCGCTGCTCGGACCCCAGCGCTACGGGATTCTCCGTGAGGGTGGCACCGAGCCGGCCAACTCCAGCCCGTTGCTGGCCGAAACGCGCGCCGGAACGTACCGGTGCGCGGGCTGTACTCTCGCGTTGTTTTCGTCGAAAACGAAATACGACAGCGGCGAGGGTTGGCCGTCGTTTTGGGACGTGCTGCCAAATGCCGTCGCCACACGGTCGGACTACCAGTTAATCGAAGCGCGCACCGAAGTGCACTGCCGGCAGTGCGGCGGTCATCTGGGTCACATCTTCGACGACGGCCCACCGCCGACGCACCAGCGGTACTGCATCGACGGCCTCGCATTGCGGTTCGCGCCGCGCTGACGCCGCCTGCGGCGTACCGGCCGCTTCAAGCGCACGAGGAATAGGTTAGCCTAAGGCCAATGCGGGAAACCCTGGCGCTACGAAGGGGGAGCAACGCATGCGTTCGATCGCGATTTTCACCGTCGGTTTGGTCGTGGCCCTGACCGTTGCCGGGTGCGCAAAAAGCAGCAGCTCGACCAACGCGAGCGAGACTGCCGCCGCCGAGACCGCGGCGGCGGCCGGCGGCCCGGGCGAAAAGGTCTACGCGACCAACTGCTCGAGCTGTCATCAAGCCGACGGCAAAGGACTGGCCGGCTCGTTTCCGCCGTTGGCGCACAATCCGACGGTAACCGGAGACCCCACGAAGGTGATTCGCATCGTCAAATTTGGGCTGACCGGTAAGATCGAAGTCCAGGGGCATGCGTTTAACGGCATCATGCCGCCGTGGGGATCGCAGCTTTCCAACGCGGACATCGCGGCGGCGGTTACCTATATCCGGGCGTCGTTCGGCAACAGTGCCGGCGCCGTGACCGAAGCGCAAGTAGCCGCCGTCGCAAAATAAGCCTCCACGGGCGACTAGACTTTTCGCCGTACGTTTGCGGTACGGCGACCGGCTATGGTGGAACCGACTGAGGAGGACGGAGAACATGCACACCAATCGCGCGACGCTTGCCGCGATGCTTTTCCTAGCGGCGGCCGGCTGTTCGGGGTCGCACGGAAGTGCCGGCCGGTCACAAACTACGGCGCAAAAGCCTGCGGACGCACCCAGCGGCGCTTCCGCGCCGGCCGAGACGAACGGGTCGGTCGCATCGAATTTGCCGATCTACCCGGGCGCTACCAAGATGCCTCATCAGATGAACGAGGCGATGAAAGTGTGCGGTACGTCGATGTCGATGACGACGTACTCCGCGAAAGACGCGGAGGCGACGAGCGTTGCGAAATGGTATAAGGACCGCATTGCCAACGCCGTCCAAATCACGATGGGCCCAGACTCAAACTCGGCGAACTACGAGATCTTTCAGCCGGACGGCAGCGGAGCCGCGGTCGTGATGCAGATGCACTTCCCCGGCAATCTCGGGAAAGCGGCCAAGACCCTCGGCGCCGACGAGACGACGTTCGCAACCGAAACCTTCGATCCGCCGCTTTCACGCGACGTCATCGGGCTGTTCGTGCGGGGAACCAGCGGCGACGCAGCCGCCCAAGCGGCAGCGCGCGCACAACTTAAAGCCAAGTGCGGCGATAGCGGCCTAAAGGCGGACTAAAACGGCTTCGCCACCATCAAAACGATGATCGCGATCCAGAGCACGGCACTGACCCACAGCATCGGCAAGCCGAGCGGGTCGTCGATCGCAAGCGCCAGCTCGGGCGAAGGGGCGCCGTCGGGGGACGCTTGCGCGAGCTTCAAGACGCGCACTTCCCAGCGCATGTGATAACCGATGCCGACGACGAGCATCAAGACGTACGCAACGTACGTGGCGATCAGCCAGCCCGCTCCGAGCGGCACGCCGACGGCGCCGGCAACCGCAAAGCCGAGCAGACCCGCAAGGACCGCGAGCGGGCCGCCGACTTTGCCGTGAAACGCGCCCAGCGCAAAGACGCGTCGGATGAACCGGACGTCTCTGGAACGGGCGGCGGCAACGAGCATCCCGCCCGGCACGACCAGAAGGCCGACCGCGGCAAAACCCACGAGCACGTGAAGGGTCAACAGAATCATGAGCGGGTGTTGGACCTCAAACCGCCCGTACCTCGTCGCTCGCCTCGTTCTGCGGAGTCGACGAGGGACCTCACGCCGTCGTCACGTGTTTGGTTCGGCCACGATTTGCGTCATACCGCCGCTTCCTTGAGCCTCGCAGCGGGCACCAATGCCGTCGAAGTGCATTCGGGCGCCCTTTCCATCAGCTATGTCCCGCCGGTTGTTCCAGTATCCGAATGATTTCTTGCGCCATCCAAAACTTCACGCCCGATTCTTCTGGGTCTGGCTCTCGCAAAATCCCCACCTCGACGAGTGTGTCAAGATTCGATCTCGCGGCGGGATAGGTAACGCCTAAAAGAGTCACAGCGATTGGTGCTGAAATGGCTGGGACGGTGAAGAGGGCGTCGATTAGACGCAGTAGGTTTGCGGCCCGTTTGGGGCCAGAAACTCGCTTACGATAGTCCTCCCGCAACTCCGAGAGCTTGATGGTGCGTTCGATCGTATCATTCGCTTGCAGCTCAAAACCCTTGAGCATGAAGATGATCCAATCTTCCCAGGTTCCTCGTTGACTGACGTGAAGCAAATGGTCATAGTATTCCTCGCGCCGCTCCTCCAGGTAGGCGCTCACGTAAAGCATCGGCGCAGCGAGCATTTGTTTTTGCGCCAGGTACAGCGCAAACAGCAGTCGTCCGATGCGGCCGTTCCCGTCACGATACGGGTGGATCGTCTCGAACTGATAGTGCGCTATGGCGATCTTAATCAGTTCAGGAGGCCCGTCGACATCCAGGTACCTGATAAGATCATCCAATAGCTCGTCAACGAACATTTCGGGAGGGGGAACGAACCGAGCCTTTTCAAGTTTTCCCGAGCCCAGTTTCACCAGGCAGTTTCGCATTCTGCCTGGCGTCGTCTTAGCCGGATCGGTGCCATCCATTAGCATTTGGTGCATTTCGTTCAGCAGTTGTCTTGTAACGCCGCGTTCCTTGGCTACACCTAATCCGAATTGTAGGGCATCAACGTAATTCGAGACTTCTTTTGCGTCGCGATCCCCGTGCGCCGTCGCCTCGTAGCGAATCAATCCCTCGACGGTGGTATGCGTGCCTTCAATCGCGCTGGATAACACGGCTTCACGACGAAGGTAGTTACGGAAAAGCCACTCGGGGTGTTCGATCTGGCGAGAAATTCCGTCGAGTCGTCCGACGGCGGCCGTCGCCGCCGCCAGGGGCGTAAGTAGGCGGTCGCTGTCCAGCGCTCGGGGCGGTAACGCGGCGGGTATGAACGACAAAGCTCCGCGCTCGACTGTTACCAGTCTGCCAGTGTCATGGGCGGTAAAATCCTCAGACCGAATGAGTATAGTCTCCTTGGGTGGATCGTGGGGCGATTAAAGTTTCTGCCCCCTAAACTTTAATCCTGGGAGAACCCTCTATAGTGAAAAACCTGTATCCTATACCCTACGCGACCGACTTGGTTCATGCTATCTCTACGGGCGACCCGGCTGGAATCGAGGCTTACTGGAGAGACATTCGCTTCAAAGACAAGCGGATTCCGGGGACGCAAGAGTTCTTCAAACTGGCCGCTTCGGACGTTGCTGGCTTCAGGCGTCGCAAGTTTATGTAGCCCTCGACCCTCAGTGGCTTACCCTCGAACGGACCCTCAAACTCGCACCCTAAAACGATAACGACGTTCGCGATTAGGCTCGGGATTGAGCACGCATGAGGTTTGGAAGTGCAGGGCGATTGGCATCCCGCTCCCGCTTAACCCAAACCCCCATCAATCACCGTGACCCTCAACCCAATCCACATCGATCGTCCGCGAGACTACGGAGATAGTCCGCGCCGGGAGGGCCTATTCGAGGCAAGTCGAAGGCTTACTTTGCGATGCAAAGGGTTGCCGACTTGGCGATAATCGCCCTCTTGAGTGCCCTGCTACTCTTTCTGGGTCTGCCGTTTTTACAATGGCTGGCAGACTCAGTTCTCTTGGCGTACGATCCCCGTTTTGGCGCGCTTTTCTGGGTGGTCGGCGGACCATTGGCGCTCATACCCTTCGTCGCGATTGTGCTCATTTTCAGAGGCACGTTTCGGAAGCCGTCAGGTTAGGCTGACCAAGGGACCGCGGCTATAGGGTGTTCACCCCGAGGTACGGTTCGCTAAACCGGGCGGCGCAGGACGCACATGACTTGCGTAGCCATCCAAGAGCAGTCCGAGCGCGTCTTGTCTTTGTGGCCGTCGTCGTTCAAGCGTTGCGCGACGGCGCGGAGCGAATGACCCTCCTCGCGTAGGGTCGCCATGTACGGGCGAAGGTCGGCATACGCCTCGACGGCCTTGCGGGACAATCGCGCCGAACGGCGCCCCAAGACAAATAGCCGGACAAACAAAAACCCTTATTCCGTAAGGGCTTTTACTCTTAGCCGACGGTCAGGATTGAACTGACGACCTATTGTTTACGAAACAATTGCTCTACCACTGAGCTACGTCGGCATGCGGCACTGGCAGGGGTCTCTGCCGGCCGACCCTCGTTCCACTCCTTGCGCGGTCAAACCCTTCTGGCGGGGGCAGGCGACGGCGGCTCTTTTGATGGTCCCCTGATGGCGACTGGCCAACCGGCGAGCTATACTTGACCACCATGAAAAATGCAGCGCTCCTCGCAATGCTCTTGGTCACTTGCATGCCGGCGGCGGCCGCCGCCGACCAGAACGCGACCTACCACGGGGCCATCACGGCGGCTGAAAACGCCTTCGTCAAGTCGATCCGCGCGGACTTAATGAAACGGTTTCCAACTGCCGCCGACGCCGAGAAGGCCGGGTATGTCCGCTACACTTCCGAGGACGAGACGGGCGCGATCAGCTACGCCAATGGGGAGTGGCAATCGACCGACATCCGCCACCCGAGCCAGCTTTGGTACGACAAGAGCGGCCATCTGCTCGGGGCCGACTATTCGATTCTGCTGGGCGTGAGTCCGGACCGTCCGGTGCGCTGGGGCATCAACCCGGGCCGGTGGGTCGAGTTCGACGGGCACGTCCACTGGGTGAGCAAAGATCCGGCGAGCGGCAAGCTCACGTACGACCACTGGCTGGAGGACAAGAAGTTCGCCGCGGCCGGCGGCGACCCCGAAAACCCCAAAGCACAAGCCCTGGTCGCCGCTAAAAAGGTTCCCGACGCCGCTGCCGTGACGACGATCTTTCACTTTCCCTCGCTCTGGGACCTGATCGTCTGGGTCGTGCCGAATCCGAGCGGCGCGTTCGCCGATAAGAATCCGCTCGTAAAACCCTAGGCCGTCATCAGTCGCGCCCGCCGCGCCGGACGTCGGCGTCATGGAACGTGCCGCGGCTGGCTCGCTCGTCGAGTTCCAGGTCGTCGAGAAAATAGTAGACGATCTTGCGGTCGGGGAATCCCACCTTGGCCAGCTGGCGTCCGCCGATCTCCACGACTTCGTGAATGTGGCCTTCGCGCTGCGCGTACGCGTAGTTGACCGCCGTGTAGTTTGGGTCGTCCGGCTGCGGACGCGGAGTGGCCTTCACCCCGCGCAATGCGGTCTGGTGCCTGTGCATTCGGGCGAGGTTCGACGCGCGGCGTTGCGAAGCATGGCTTATGCTCATTTCATACAGAGGCAAGCGGCCCGCCGTCGATCCCTCGGCGTTTATCGCGCCGACGGCGGTGCTGATTGGCGACGTCGAGATCGGACCCGAATCGAGCGTGTGGTTTGGCGCGGTGCTGCGCGGGGACAACGGGCCGATCCGCGTGGGAGCCCGCTCCTCGATTCAAGATAACGCGGTCGTCCACGTCAGCGAGCACGGCGGCACCTACATCGGGGACGACGTCACCGTCGGCCACTGCGCCGTCATGGAAGACTGCGACATCAAGCGCTACGCGTTGATCGGAAGCAACGCGACGCTGCTCAACGGATGCACGATCGGCGAGGGGGCGCTCGTCGCCGCCGGCAGCGTGGTCGGGCAAGGGGCCGCGATCCCGGCCCGCGTGGTAGCGGCCGGAGCGCCGGCGGTCGTAAAGAAAGCGCTCGCAGGCGAGGCCGCCGGCTGGATCGAGATCTCGGCCGGCGAGTATGTGAAACTTTCGCGCTCGTATCTCGCGCAAAGCATCGGCGCCGTGGAGGATCAGGAGACCCGAATCTCGTGAGCGTCCGGGAGCGAGTCGCGCGATTTATCGAAAGCGAAGGCCATCGGGTCGATACCACGCTCGTCGGCGACGCTCCGGAGCTGGCCGAATTAGTTTTTCGCACGCGCGGGCAGACGTTTTCCGTCGCGGTGTCCGAACTGGAACCGCAACGCTTCAGTCTCTCGACGGCCTACGAAGTCCCCGACTGGGTGCGCGACCGCACGCGGGCGCGCGAGGCGCTGGTCGACGTCGAAGGCGACTTTCCGGAAACGCGGTTCACGCTCGCCCACGACGATACCATCTTCGTAGCGACGGTCGAATATGACGCGATGGATGTCGCGGCGTTTTTGGAAAACTTTTGGGACATCGTCGGCCGGCTGCGCGATGCGGGGACCGGCGCCGTCGAACACATGGTCGATCGGAGCGAGAGCAAGGCAGCCGCGGACGAATTCATCCGGCAGTTCATGAAGGGCGAGCGGTGACGGTAAGCGACGACGCCGATCACCTCCGTCCGATCGAAACCGCGATCGACGACGAAGGACTGTTTTACGCGCGCGACAACGACGACGAAGCGCTTCGCATTACGTTTAAAAGCGAGGGCGACCGCTACTTCGTCGTGGGCTATCGCGACGATCCGAATTTCGTCATGATCGGGTCGGGCTGGGCGCTTCCGTCCGATATCACGCTGGGCGAAGCCGGCGCGGCCGCCAACGCGCTGAACGTGCGCAAGAAGTTCGTGAAGACGGCGATCTGGGAGGAGGAGCGCGACGCGCTCTTTACCGTCGAACTCTGCGTCGACGACTCCGAAGAGATCCACCCGCACTTCGGGCGCCTGCTCGACGCCTTGCGCGATACGGCGATCGAATTCTTCGGCAGCCTTCGAGAGGACGGCTTAGACGACGTCTAAAGCGCGATTTTAAGGCTGCGGGTAGTGCGAGTCGTCGCCGTAAGGCACGAACAGCGTAAACTCGCGTTGGAAGCGCAGGCGCACGAAACCGGTCGGACCGTTACGATGCTTGGCGATGATGAACTCGGTGACGTCGGGATCCGGACCCTCGGGGTTGTAGTATCCGTCGCGAAATAGGAAAGCTACCACGTCGGCTTCCTGTTCGATCGACCCCGAATCGCGCAAGTCGGCCAGCATCGGCCGCTTGTCCTGACGCGTTTCGACCGCACGATTGAGCTGCGCGAGCGCGACGATCGGGACGTTGAGATCCTTAGCCGTAATTTTCAGCATGCGGCAAATTTCGGAAAGCTCTTCGTTGCGGTTGGCGTTGCGCGCGAGCACGCCCGGGCGCACGAGCTGCAAGTAGTCGATAAAAATCGCGCCCAACTTTGCGCCCGACGTTTTCTTGAGCAGGCGGCAGCGGTTGCGGACGTCGCTGACGGTCAGCGCCCCGACATCGTCGAGGTAGATCGGCAGGTGGTCGAGCATTTCCATCGCGCCCGAGATCGATTCCCACTGATGGCCCTTGATGTTTCCGCGCCGCATGTCGTTCATCGAAATGCGCGCTTCGGAGCAGATCAGGCGCTGGATGAGTTCGTTGTTCGACATCTCGAGGGAGAAAAACGCGATCGGCTCGCCCGCTTCACGCGCTGCAGCGACGGCCATATTGAGTGCGAACGAGGTTTTACCCATGCCCGGGCGAGCGGCGATGATGATGAAATTACCCGGCTGGAAACCCGTCGTCATCGCGTCGATGTCGGGGAACCCGGAGGTCAGGCCGGTGCGGTCGCCGCGCAGATGAAACAACCGGTCGATGTTGTCGAAGGCGTCCTTCAACAGGCTCTTTACGGGTTTGAATTCCTTAACGCCGCGCTCTTCGCCGATCGAATACACCAGCTGCTGCGCGCGATCGAGCGAGCCGGCCACGTCGTCTTCGCCCTCGTAGCCGAGCTGGGTGACTTGCGTTCCGGCGCCGATCAACGCGCGCAGTGCGGCTTTTTCTTGAACGATGGTCGCGTAATACCGCGCCGAAGCCGCCGACTGGACCGTATCCATCAACGCGCTGATATACGAGATGCCGCCGACCCGTTCGAGCGCGTCGCGCGTGCGCAGTTCTTCGCTGACCGTAATTTTGTCGATCGGCTGGTCGTGCTCGAAAAGATGGACGAGCACGGAAAAGATCGTTTCGTGCACGTGCGCGTAGAAATCGCTCGGCTTCACCACCTGGCCGACCTCGCCCATCATCGCCTTGTCGACGAGGATCGAGCCGAGCACCGCCATCTCGGCTTCGAGGTTGTGCGGCGGAATGCGATCTATGGACGATGGTACGGGCTGAGCGCTCATGGACGTCGTGCCTTGCGGCGGGGCGCCGGCGAACGCCTTGTGGACCGCCTGTGCATATGCAATTCCCGCAAAACTTGCTCGACGGTGCTTACCGGGACGACGTCGATGCCCGCCAGCGCCGCGTCGATCTCGCGGGCGTTCTCTTTGGGGACGATCATCCGTCGCATACCCGCTTGGCGCGCCGCGTAGAGTTTCTCGACGATGCCGCCCACGGCACGCACTTTGCCCTGGATCGAGAGTTCGCCGGTGATCGCCACGTCCTGCGGAAGCGGCGTCTTGGTGATGGCCGAATGGAGCGCGAGAAAAATCGCCAGGCCTGCCGACGGGCCGTCGATATTCCCGCCGCCGACGATGTTGATGTGCAAATCGAAGTCAGACGTGTCGACCCCGGCGGCTTCGCGCATGACGCTGGTGGCGTTAAAGACCGAATCCTTGGCCATCGATCCGGCCGCGTCGTTGAAACGGATCGTGCCCTTCCCAGCTTGCGACGCCGGAAATGCCACGGCCTCGACTTCGATAATGCTGCCGAGATAGTGAAGCACGCCCAAGCCGAACGTCTTTCCGATTTCGCGCGCCGCGCGCGCCTTGACCGGCGTGTGCCGTACGAGCCGGCTGGTCTGAACGACGGCCAGCACGTCCTCTTCGTCAATCGTCGGATGTTTGGTCACGTCGCCGCGCTTTTGCGGATAGAGCCGATAAAGCGCTTGCCCGTAGGCGTCCGCGACGATCTGCACGGCCTTTCGCCCTTCGATGGTATACGACGCGATCGAGCGCGCGACGCCGCGGGCCGCCTTCGAGCCGAGCCGTTTGACCGCGCCCTGCACGATCGAGACGACCTGCTGCTGCGTGAGCGGCGCGAAGAAAATTTCCGCACACCGCGAACGAATCGCCGGGTCGATGTCTTCGGGTTCGCGCGTGGTCGCGCCGATTAAGATGAAATCGGCCGGCGCGCCCTCGCGAAACAGCCGCTTTACGTACTCGGGAACGTTGGGGGCGCTTTCGTCGTAATACGACGATTCGAACGTCACGCGTTTATCTTCGAGGACTTTGAGAAGCCGCAACTGCAGCGACGCATCCATCTCGCCGATTTCGTCGATAAAGAGGACGCCGCCGTGGGCCTTGGTGACGAGCCCGAGTTTGGGCTCGGGGACGCCGGCCTCGGCAAACTCGCGACGGCTGCCTTGATAGATCGGATCGTGGACGCTGCCCAAGAGCGGATTGATCGTTTCGCGCGGATCCCAGCGCAGCGTGGTGCCGCTGGCCTCGACGAATGGAGCGCTCTTGGCAAACGGCGTGTACGGCCGGGTCTTGGCAACTTCCAGCACCAGACGCGCGACCGTCGTCTTCCCGACGCCGGGCGGTCCGTACAAGATGACGTGCTGCGGGTAGGGCGACGTGATCTTGGCCAACAGCGCCTTGACGGCCGCCTCTTGCCCGACGATCTCGCGCAGCGTCTGCGGGCGCAACTGCTGGAGGGCCGACGCGGCCAGGGTGCGCTGCCAGAGCGATTCGAGTTCTTCGAGCTTGGCCTGCGAGGCCGGCGTCTCGGGACCTCCGCTTTCGCGCAACGCTTCGAGCTTGAGATCCTTGACGTACTCGTCGTGGCGTTCGGCCATCTTCTCGCTGACTCGCCGTTCGATCGCATCTTCGGCGTGTCGCTGCGCGAAAGCGTCGGCCATCGCCTCTTCAATTTCGGCAATCGTCTTGCGCTGTTGGGCGCGCGTCGTGGAGCGCTCGAGCGTGGGATCCTCGAAAACTAGACGTTGCAACGCGCACAGGCGATCGGGAAGATGCGGCGAGCGCATCATCCGCAGCGCATTGACTTTTCCGGCGCGCAACACGACCTTGTCGGGGCCGAGCACCGAAGACAGCATTTCGTAGAGCGCGGTAACGTACCGGCTTAATTCGTCTTCGACGCCGAACTTGCGCCGAAAGCGCGACGCGTAGGACGGCCGAACGCTACCCGCCACGACGACGGTTTCCGATCTTACGTCGTCGAAACGACGTCGACGGTCGCTTTGGCCACGACGTTCTTATGGAGTTTGATTTCGACGGGATAGGAACCGAGCGCCTTAATCGCACTTTTCAACTCGATCTTGTGTTT
>DATCGB010000314.1:0-8826 GCA_036509155.1 Candidatus Tumulicola sp.
TGCCACGGCGTATGCCGCCGTCCATGAGCACGTCGACGCGCCCGCCGACGGCTGCGACGACTTCGGGCAGGGCGCGCAGCGTCGGTGCGACGCCGTCGAGCTGACGTCCGCCGTGGTTGGAAACGACGACGGCGTCGGCGCCCGCTTCAACGGCTCGGCGCGCGTCTTCGGCCGTGAGCACGCCCTTGACGACGATCGGCCGGTCGCCCCAGGCTTCGCGTATCCAGCGCATGTCCTGCCACGACACCGACGAGTGCTCGAGCGCCGCACCGACGTCCACGTACGGCATCGCCCCCGCATCCGGCAGCACGACGTTAGGGAACCGCATTAACCCGCCGTCGCGCAGAAAACCCGCCAGCCATTGGGGGCGCACCACGAACTGCGGCAAGTGCGCCAGCATCGCCCACCCGCTGCGCGCCAGCAGCTCTTTGGTGCCGTTGCGTACGTCGCGTTCGCGCAAACCCGCTACCGGCGTATCGATCGTCACGACCAGCGCGGCGAAGCCGGCGGCGTGCGCGCGCCGGATCGCGCTCACCGCGACGTCGCGGCCGCCTACCGGGTAGAGCTGATACCAAACCGGCGCACGCGAGGCGGCCTTGACGTCCTCCAACCGACAGCCGGACAAGGTCGACAAGGTGTACGCCGTGCCGGCCACGCCGGCTTCGCGCGCCGCGACGCACTCGCCGCGCGCGAAAAACATTCGGCTGCTTCCAATCGGTGCGAGTATGAACGGAAGTTCGATCGTCGTGCCGAGAACGGTCGTACGCAACGCGCACGGCGCGCTCGCGACCGCGTGTCGCGGGCGAAAAGTCACCGATTCGAAAACTCGACAGTTCTCGCGCATCGTTACCTCGGCATCCGCACCGCCGTCGATATAGTCGAAGACGACGCGCGGCAAGCGGCGCTTCGCTAACCGGCGCAGATCCTCAACGTTCGTTGCCCGAAGGTTAGAAGTCATCGTCGAGAGGCGCGTTCGAGCCGTCGGGGACGTAGGGCGGGGCGGGAATCCGTTGGAAGGTCCGGGGCGACTGTTTGAAGTCGAAGCAGTCGCGCAGGTTGTCGGAACTTTCGTCCGTCGTTCCGAGCGATCCGAGCCCAAAGTTTTCCTCGGTGAACTTCAGGATGCTCCCAAAATCGTGCCGCTCGTGCGACACGTAACCGCGCTTCGCATACGGCGATATGACGATCAGCGGGACCCGAAAGCCAAATTCGTAAGAGTTAAGGAGCGGCGGTTTTACGTGATCGAACCATCCGCCCCAGTCGTCCCAGGCGACGAAGATGGCACTATTATCCCAATACTTGCTCTTCCCAACCGCGTTGACCACCGCGGCGACCCAGGACGGCCCTCCGCCGAAGCCCGATCCCCCGTGGTCGGAATCGTGACCGCGCGGCATGACCCACACGACGTTCGCGAGGTCGCCCCGTTTGATGTCCCGCAGGACGGTGTCGGGCGGCGTGACGACGTTGGCGTAGTCGGGTCCGTAGCGAACGTGCTTGATCGAGTCGAAGGCCTTCCAGAGCCCCTGTCCGCGGCCTTCCTGATAGTAGCGCCACGTTAGCCCTTTTGCCTCCACCAAATCGGATAGAACCGGACGATCGAAACACGGAAAGACGGATTCGCGCTGGAAGCCGCGTGCGTCGATGAGCTGGACGCGCTCGTTCTTCGGCGCGTCGCAACCGCCCCCGGCACCGTGAAATCCCGTGCCCTCGGGGTTGGAAGACACTTCGAGCGAAGATTCCGGCAGTGCCGCGGCGTCGCCGCTTACGATGTATTGATGTGCCGGATAACTCGGACCTTGATTCGACTGGAACATCCGGTCGGCAAAGGCGTACTGCCTCGCCATCATCATATACGGCCGGTTCTCTGGACTTGGTACGTACCCGTACGCGCAGATCGGCTTGTTCAGGCGCCCGCACCCGTCGGACGACGGTTCGAACGACCAGCCGTCCATTCGCCCGGCGTCGTACTCGACGAGAAATGCGTTGTGCTTGTGCGATAGATCGTATTTCGCCGTGAGCGAAACGGGGTGCAACGGCACCACTTGACCTTTTTCGTTCAATCCGCTGCTCGCGATATCGGCTCCGCGAAGGCCTTGAAACAGATTGTCGGGCGTCCGGTTTTCTTGAAAAATAATGATGACGTGTTGAATCGGCCAGTGGCCGGTGCGATGCTGCGCGATCAGATCCATGGACGACGATGCGGAAGGCGGCGAAAGGTCGCGGCTTTCGCCGGCACAGCCGCTCGACAGCCCAACGATAGCGGCCGCCAAGAACCATAGAGATTTCATCCAAGCACTCCTTCTCTCGGTATATTATATCAGGCAAGCCCGCGTCGGCGCGGCGCCGCGGCGCGCCGAAAAATTGTTGGCCGGCGTGGTCATACGGGCGGGAAACGGCCGCCTGGTTCCCAATGCTACCGGCGCGGCGGGAGGCGTCGCTCTCCCCGCCCGCTATCATCTTATTTTGGAGCCTTGGAGGTACGCGCATGTCTCGATTCAGGAACACATCCGCATTCGTTGCGGCCGCGGCGGCAATCGCGGTTGGGCTGACCGGGTGCTCCGGCGACCGGTCGGTACTCCCGACTGCCGGTTCTTCAGGGGCCGCCGGCGCCTCGCGAGCGAGCCACGTCCGTAGGCCGGGACTCGCTCAGCTGGCGCACCAGCCGCCGGCCGGAATGCAGTTGGCCTTCTTGATGACGGATGGATCGGTGCTCGCGCAAGGCAATAATTCCAGCGCGTGGTATCGTTACGTTCCGGATGCGACCGGCGATTATTCTGACGGCACGTGGACGCAGGTCGCCAGTCTTCCGGCGGGATACTCGCCGACGGCGTTTGCCTCGGCCGTCCTTCCGGACGGCCGTCTTCTCATAAGCGGCGGCGAGTACAACAGCCCCGGTCAATACGATCTGCAACTCACCAACCTCGGTGCGGTCTACGATCCCGCAGCGAACACGTGGACGCCGCTCGGACACCCGGTTGGCTGGGGCTTCATCGGGGATTCGCCTGCCAGCATACTCGGCGACGGCCGTTTCTTCATGGGGCAAAAGCTTACCAAACAGGCGGCCGTGTTGGATTCGAAGTCGCTTCGGTGGACTAAACTCAAACCCAAGGGCAAAGCCGACTTCAACGCCGAGGAGGGCTTTACGCTGCTTCCCGACGGAACGATCCTCACCGAGGATGTCAAAAAGGCTCCGAATGCCGAGCGTTATAACCCGGTTACGAATCAATGGGTGAACGCGGGCTCGACGATCGTCGACTTGCATTCCCCGACGCCGTATTCGTTCTGCTTGACCTACGGACCCAAACCGAAAGACTGCTATAATCCGCCGGGTGAAATCGGCCCCGCGATACTCCGGCCGGACGGGACCGTGTTCGCGACCGGTTCGGGATCGGGCGCGGGTTACGGCGTTGGACATACGGCGATCTATCACCCCAGCGGCTCGACGGGAACGTGGACGGTCGGACCCGACTTTCCCAACGGCGACAACGCGGGCGATTCGTATTCGGTGCTTTTGCCGAGTGGAAACGTTCTCGTCTTTGGCGTGAGCGGCCAACTGTACGAATTCGACGGTACGAAGTTTACCACCGAAGGCTTTGGAGGCGGTTCTCCGATTTTGTTGCCCACCGGTCAGGTGCTGATACTTGGATATTCCGCTTCACTTTACACGCCGGCCGGACAAGCGCAGCCCGGATGGGCGCCGACGATAACGGCGGCCGCAAAGACGATCGCGCGCGGTCGCAGCTATAAAATTTCCGGAACCCAGTTCAACGGCCTGTCGCAGGGAGTCGCGTTCGGAGACGAGTTCCAAAACGCGACGAACTATCCGTTGGTCCGCATCACCAACAACGCGAGCGGCCACGTGTTCTACGCGAAAACGCACGATCATAGCTCGATGAGCGTAGCCACCGGATCGCTCAAGGTTTCGACGCACTTCGACGTGCCCGCGAACGCCGATACGGGGGCGAGCACGCTGCAAGTCGTTGCTAACGGCATCGCGTCGAAGGCCGTAAACGTGACGGTGAAATAAAGCGCGTCGCGCAGCCGGTCACGGTATCAGGTGACGGCTCGCGTACCATCCGTCGTGCCGCGAAACGACCCAGTCGCTCGGCCAGCCCCCGAGCTTGACTGCGACGGCGTAAACGGCATCGGCGAAGCGCAGGACCGTTCCCAGCGGGTCGCCGCCGGCCCGCACGTTTTCCCACGGAAGACGTACGAGGCCGGCGGCGGTATCGTAGGCGGCGCCCTCGACGGCAAAGTCGGCGCTCTCGATGCCGGCTAGCGACGGCGCGACGTACGCGAAAAAGTAGGCCGCGCGGAAGTTGGGATCGCCGAAGCTCATTCCGACGGCGACCGTTTCGCCGTTCATGCCGTTTTGCTGAAATACCGGCCGTCCGCTCGGAGGCGCGATCGATCGACCGCTGTATCGGGCGGCGTAAAGATCGAACCCGCCCCACATGATGCCGGGATGCAGGCGCGGCCCGCGATATGACGACTGCCACGCGTTCAACGCGCCGGCGGCACCGGCGAACGCCGCCCACATGCGGCGCGCCGCGGCCGCGTCGTACGGGCGCGGCTGCGAATCGGTGTCGAGGTGGAACGAACCGGGGATTTCGCTCTCCAGCGTCGTGCGCGGAGCGGCAATTTTCAGCGGCGCAACCGCACGAACGAAGCGAGCGTAAAAATCTGCAACGCTGCCGGCCGCGAGCGGGAGCGTTACCCTGCCGGTCGACGCAGTGACGTCGACCCGATCGTCGAGCACCGCGTATTCTACGTCGAACAACACGTCGCCGGCGCGCAACGTTCGCGTGCCGAAGCCGCGCGGCGTCACGACCAGCGGAACGTTGCTCCAAAACGGTTCGAACGGTTGGTCGAGCGTGTATTTTCCCGCGATTTGGCTCAGCCGATGAAGATGGTCCACCGTCGGCGCCATCTCGTCGTATGCAAGCACCGGCCACAATTCCGTGACGGCGAATTCATCGTTCATGTTCGATTGCTCCCGCTGCTTGGTTCTCGGACCGCACTTGGGCGCCTTCAAACGCCGCGTTTGCGGCAAAGGGACTCCACCACACGAAGCGTATCGTGTACGCAGCCATGGTAACCACGGATACGGACGTCATCGTGATCGGCGCCGGCGCGGCGGGTTTAGCCGCGGCGCGAAACCTCGCCGGCCAGTCGCTGCGCGCGACGTTGCTCGAGGCTCGCGACCGCACCGGCGGGCGCGTGTGGCCGGCTTCCACGGCGCGCGATGCGGTCTCGGTCGAGCTGGGCGCGGAGTTCATTCACGGCCCTGCCGAGGAAACGATGGGGTTGCTTCGCGAGATCGGGGCGGGCGCGATATCCACGGCCGACGAGTCGTGGACCTGCCGCGCGAACGGTGACTTGCTGCGCGACGACGACGAGATGCCGCCCTCCCGCAACGTCTTCGAGCGCGCTTTCGCACTCCCCAGCGACGAAAGCGTCGACCGGTTTTTACGGCGGTTCGAGAACGACGAGTCGATGCGCGATACGGTCGCGCGGGCGCGCGCGTTCGTCGAAGGGTTCGACGCTGCCGATCCGGCGATAGCGAGCGCGCGGGCGATCGCGCAGGAGCTGCATTCCGGCGTGGATTCGGCGAGCGCGCGCCCGCTCGGCGGATATCGGCCCATGTTCGAGCACTTGCGCGACGCTTGCGTCGCGGCCGGCGTCGACCTGCGATTGTCGACTCGCGTTCGCCGAATTTCCTGGCGGCGAGGTGCCGTCACCGTGGATGCGCAGAGCGGCCGGGAGCAATCGCAGACGATTCGCGCGCGCGCCGCCATCGTGACGCTTCCGGTCGGCGTGCTGCGCCATAGCGGCGATGGCGACGAGGTCGCTTTCGAACCCGGCCTGCCCGCTTCGAAGCGTCAGGCGCTCGCGGACATCGAGATGGGGGATGCCGTGCGCGTGACGCTCTGGTTTCGCACCGCCTTTTGGGAAGAAATCTGCGACGGACGCTACCGTGAGGGAGCGTTCTTCCGTTGCAACGGCCAAGCGTTCGCGGCGTACTGGACGCAGCTGCCGGTGCGCGCGCGATCGATCGTCGCGTGGGCCGGCGGTCCGAAGGCGACGGCGCTGCGCGCCGCGTCGCACGAAGAGCTCGTCGGCCGCGCGCTCGACGGTTTCGGCGCGCTGTTCGGCGAGCCGGAACTCGCGCGCCGCGAGTTTGAAGGCGGCATCATGCACGATTGGCGAAGCGACCCGTTCGCGCGCGGCGCGTATAGCTACGTCCTCGTCGGAGACCGGGATGCGCGCGCGACGCTGGGCGCACCCATCGACGATGCGCTCTTCTTTGCCGGCGAGGCGACGTCTCACGACGGCCAAGGGGGCACGGTCAACGGAGCTCTCCGAACGGGGGAGCGCGCCGCCCACGAAGCGGCCGTGGCGCTGGGCGCAGCGAAACGATAGCGATGCATGAAAGCGTGCCGTCCATTCTCAGCGCATGGTCGAGCTTCTACGTCATAACCGGATCGTCGGCCGCAGCGTTGACCGGATTGATGTTCGTTGTGATCTCGCTCGTCACCGGAGAGGAACGCGTGCGCAAGAATCCCGACGGGATTTCGACTTTCAGCACGCCGACGGTCGCGCACTTCTGCGCGGCTTTTCTCGTGTCGGCAATCCTCAACGCGCCGTGGCGCTCCCTCGGTCCGCCGGCTACGCTGCTTGCGATCATCGCGCTCTACGGAATTGCTTACGTCCTGCGCGTGACGCACCGGACGCGGCGGTTGGAAACATACGTTCCGGATGCGGAAGACTTGACGTGGTTCAGCGCCCTGCCGCTCGTCGCCTACGGTGCGATTTTTGCCGGTGCGATCGCGCTTCCCGCCCTGGCGGTCAACGCGCTGTTCGCGGTCGGCGGCGGCGTCGTGCTGTTGATCCTCATCGGCATTCGCAATGCCTGGGACGTCGTAACCTTCCTGGCAACCGGAGGCGCCGGCGGCCCGACCGATGGAACGGCGTAACTCGGCAAGTTGCTTGCGCCCCGACGCATTTGGCTACGATTTCGGCGCGAAGTCCGCCCGGAAGAGATACAACGCCTCGACCGGTTTGCAGTTTTCCGTTTTTGGCTTGTAGGTGCTGGCTTGGGCGGCTTTCAACGCGTTCGCATCGGCGTCCGCGTAGCCGCTCGATCGCGCGACCGATGCGGACGCGACCGAACCGTCCGCGCCGACCATGACGATCACCTCGACGCTCAAGGCCGAGTTCACGTAGCGCATTGCCATCGTCGGGTAGGCGGGCGCGACGGCCTTCGCCACGGTCACCGGAGTTTCCGGGCACGAACTTGGCGCGACCACACCCAACAGAACGAGCGCTGCGATCATATTCCCAGTCCTCCATACCTGAGCGAACCGAGAAGTCCTCGTTAAGCCGGTTAGTGCGGCATCTCTTCATCGCTGAGTCCGAAGTAGTGCCCGAGCTCGTGAATCACCGTCTCGCGAACCTCCCGGACGGCCTCGGCTCTCGAACGCGCGACGCGGTTGATCGGCCCGCGAAACACCGCGATCTCGTCGGGAAACAGCGGCATGTCGTGCGTCCGTTCGGTCAGTGCCACACCGCGATAGATGCCCAGCAGCTCCGAGCCCGTCTTCTGCAGACCTGCCAGGTCGTCGGCGCTGGGCTCGTCTTCGGCCGAAATAGCGACGTTTTCAACGAGGCGACCGAACCGCTCGGGAAGCGATTCGAGCGCCTCGCCGACGACGCGCTCGAATTCGGCTTGAGTCAGGTCATCGGTCATCTCGTCAGCAATCCTATCCAGCCATTTGTGTTTCCCGTCCGTACACAAAACGCCTTTCACGCTTCCTTCAGACTGATTTGACATGCTACCGTCACTTCGCTACAGCGAAAGGAGCATCACATCATGACCCTGCACGCGACCTACGGCGCATCGCTATTCGTATGTGCGTCGCTTCTCCTGGGCGGCTGCGGCGGTACGCGAACGCAGCCACCGATGGGCACCCCGTTCAACTCTGCGCAGACGGGCTCGATTCTCCCGCAAGACCGTCAAGGATGTCGCGACGAAAACGGCATCAAAGTAATGCCGTGCCGACTAACGTTCGACATGAACCACTCAGGTCCTAAAAACGTTCGCGTGACGACGGGCGGACGCGACGATCGCAAACGCGGCATCAGAGAAAGGGACGACTGCAGTTCTCGGAATATCGCGACGTTGACGAAAGTCACGGCTCGCGTCTACACCGTGAGGCGTGGGACCGCACGCGGTTCTTGTACGGCTCGCTTTACGGACGAAATGCGCAACGACGATCGGACTCGCGGCGGCGACCTCACGATCGCGAACAGGGCCTAGGAGCCGATAGACGACCACTGCGCGCCGCACGGTCTCTGCAACCTTGCGACGCGCAGTGCCACCCCACGTTACCGCCCGTCTGCAAGGTATTTTTCAAAGCTGCGAGCAAGCTTCCCGCGGTGATAAAACGTCGACGGATCCCTACTTTGCGACTCGGCACGCTCGGCGTGGCGGCGGCCATTCTCTCCGGGTGCGGTGGCATGAATTCCACCAACCCGATGCAGAGCGCCGAAGGCTTGAACGCCGCCGACGTGCTCGCGGCTGGAGCCGGGATCAAGACTCCCGCGCTGCTGGGCGTGAACGGCGACGGTGTCCTCGAATACTATCCAATCACGTCGCACGGCGGATCCAATCCAAAGAAAATCGCCACCCTGCGCGGTTTGTACGCCGCCTGGAGCATGGTCGGCAACGGCACGCAGGTAGCCATCCTCAATCAAGGCCCACCGAGCGTATATCTCTACGACGTTGCGAGCGGAAAGAAAAAGGTGCTTAACGATCCGTTCGGC
>DATCGB010000315.1:0-4652 GCA_036509155.1 Candidatus Tumulicola sp.
TGCGTCTGCAGTGGCAGCATCTCGACGAGCTCGTCGCCCAGGATCGCCGGCTTCGCGAGCTGCGTGTGTCGGGATCGCTCGCCGCGGCGCGCGTCGCGCACGTGGGAAACGCGTTCCCGCGCGGGTCGTGGCTAACGTCGATGACCGCGTCGTCGTCCGAATACACGCTGAAAGGCTATAGCGGCGATCTTTCTACGCTTGAAGTCATCGTGACGAATCTCGCCAACGATCCTACCGTCGGGCGGCCGAAGGGCATTCGCCTATCGCGCGACGATCGCGGACGCGCGGGCCTGCTGGGCTTCGAAGTACGTTTGGATCCCGCACCGTGACGCGTTTTTTGCGGAGTCGAAACGACGTGCGCATCGGGTGGCTGCTGGTCGCCGCGCTGGCGGTGGGCGGTTACGTTTCGATCGTCGCCCCAGCCGGCCGGCAGGCTATCGCCATCGGCTTGCGCGCGCGCGAACTCGACCGGCTCGCCGCGCGCAACGAACGGTTGTTAGCGGATGCCGCCGGGCTGCGGGCGGCGCACCGGCGCGTCGCGGCCGACGTGGCGCGGCTGTCGGGTCCGAGCAGACCAGCGCTGGCGGTCGTCGCGATGCTTCGTTTGCTGGAGCGCGAGGGCCGCCGCCGGCGCGTGCTGATCACGAGCTTGTCTCCGGGCGAGCGCGGTAACGCTGCGGTTGAAAACGGCGCCGAAGACGTGACCGTTGGCCTGCGAGGCGGATACGCCAGCGTGCTGCAGACCGTCGCGGACCTCACCAAGGGCGACATCTTGATTCAAGTTCGCGACCTGGACCTGGCACAGGCATCCGACGATACCGCCGAGCGCAACGTGGACGCCACGGTCCGCGCCACCCTGTACCATCGCCTCAGCGCAATAATGAAGGAGGAACGTCATGCCCAAAACGACGCTCGTTAACCGGCGTAGATCGTGGCCGCGATGGCAGCCGATGGCCGGCGCATCGGCGGTGTTCGCGCTGTGTTGTCTGCCCACGGCGATCCCGGCCGAAAACGATATGCCCGAAACCACGCCCCACTTCGAGCCGCCGGCGTTGCCGGCGCGGCTGCACTTTCCGACGATCGTCATCCGGCGCGATCCCTTCGTCGGAAATCTCGACATCGCGGCGGACGTGACGGGGGCGATGCCCGGCGCCGGCGATCCATCCGATCTCGTGCTGCCGCCCAACGCGGCGGTCGCCGCGCCGGTGCTGCGGGCCGTCATACTCGGGCCGGCGCCCAAGGCGTTGATCGAGGTGCGCGGCCGCTCGATAGTTGCCGGCATCGGCACGCCGGTGGCGGATTCGACCGTCGTCGCGATTGAGGCAAATGCCGTTCTGCTCCAAGATGGCGAGTGGCTGCGCATGACGGAGAAACGCCCGTGATCCGGCCGCTGCTCGTCGCGCTCGCCTGCGGGGCGCTCACGTGTGCCGGCGCGGTGGCCGCATCCGGAACCATTTCGATCGACGTTCGCGACGTCGATATCACCCAGGTCATCGCTTTGCTGTCCGCCGAGTCGGGCGTCAACGTCGTCACCGACGGTTCCGTGAAGCCCGAACGCGTAACGATTCACCTGCACGGCGTAACGTTCCAAGCGGCACTGCGGGCGATCGTCGATACGCACGCGTTGCAGGTGCGCCGGGAAAACGGCATCTTGATCGTCGGCGCCACCGAGACCATGAACCGCCGCGGCGAGAGCGTGCTCCTGCCGTTGCGTCACGCGCGCCCCGACGACGTGGCCAAAGAGCTCGTCGATGCGTTGCCCGAGGGTACCGTGATCATCCCCGACAAACGGACTGCGTCGGTCGTCGTCGCCGGCGACGACGCCACGACGTCGCGCGCCCGAAAACTCGTCGAAGCGCTGGACGCAGCGCCGTTTGCCGACGCGACGGTAGCCACCACGAAATCCTACCGCCTGCGCTTTTCGCGCCCCGACGATCTGGTGGCTAAACTGAAAACCGTGGTCCCCGACGGGGCGTTCATCGCCGACGAACAACAAAACGCGGTCCTCGTCACCGGCGGCGAAGCCGTCCAGGCCAGCGCGCAGAGTCTGATCGCTAACGTCGATCGGGCCAGCCCGCAGGTGATGTTCGAGGTCAAGGTCGCCGACGTCACGCCGGTCAACGACGCGAGCAATTTCGGCCTGGAGTTCGGCGGCCTCGATCTGCAGGGTCAGCCGATTCCCGGAGCCATCGCGTACGCTTTCACCAACGGCACCATCCCGGTGAACGTCCGGCTCAACGCGCTGGTGAGCAAGGGTCGCGCGTCGATCTTGGCGACGCCCAAACTGGTGACGATTAACAACAAAGAGGCCGACCTGTCGATCGGAGAAACGTATCCGATCGTCTACAGCACGTCGGTCTTAGGCGGTCAAAACGTGCAGTACGTCGATATCGGCGTGCACCTTCGGCTTACGCCGACGATCGGCACCGACGGAAGCGTCACCGCCGAACTCCATCCGGAATACAGCGAGCTGGTCGGCTTTACGCCCGGCGGCTACCCGATCGTGGCCAACCGGAAGATCGACTCGACCCTGCGCGTGCAGGATAACGAGACGATCGTGCTCGGCGGCTTGATGCGCGATACCAGCAGCGAAACGGTCTCGAAAATTCCCGGGCTGTCGGATATTCCGATTATCGGCAAGATCTTCCAAAACAAATCGACGGCCCACGAACGCGACGAGATCGTCTTTCTCATCACCCCGCACGTCATCTACCCGGGCGTAGCGCCGCCGGTGCGTTAGACGGCGCGCTCTCGCGGCGTAAATAGCGCGATCGTGGCTTTGTTGAACTGGGGAATGTCGGCCGGCGTGCGGGCCGTCACGAGCAGTTGGTCGCGGACCGCGGGCTCGTCGACCCACTCGCCGCCCGCGTTGCGGATGTCGCTGCGCAGCGATGGCCACGACGTGAGCCGATGTCCGCGCACCAAATCGGTCTCCACGAGTACCCAGGGCCCGTGACAGATCGCGGCGATCGGCCGTTTCGCAACCTGCAACGCGTGCACGAAGAGCACCGACTTGTTGTCGGTCCGCAGGCTGTCGGGGCTGCGCACCCCACCGGGAATCAGCAGCGCGTCGTAATCGGCCGGATTGGCTTTTGCGATCGTGACGTCGACCGGAAAGCGATCGCCTTTTTCGTCGTGATTCCAGCCGAGGACGTGCGTTTTCTGGGGCGACACGATCGTAGCGATCGCGCCGGCCTTCGTCAGCGCGTCGCGTGGTTTGGTCATCTCGACCTGTTCGAACCCGTCGTCGACCAGAATCGCCACGCGGACGCCGTGCAAGAGCTTTTGCGCACCTACTTCCATGCGAGGTAGATACCCGAGCTAGCGGCCGACGAATCTGGGCAGGGCGGCGCGGGCGCAAAATTCCGGCAAA
Organism: Candidatus Tumulicola sp.; assembly: GCA_036509155.1. Lineage (GTDB taxonomy): Bacteria > Vulcanimicrobiota > Vulcanimicrobiia > Vulcanimicrobiales > Vulcanimicrobiaceae > Tumulicola. The sequence continues at coordinate 3,374 of DATCGB010000315.1, forward strand.
AGGGGTGGCGGCGCGGCCGGGCGACGAAAGGGCCGTGTCCGATGTTTCGCTACCTGACTGCCGGAGAATCGCACGGCCCCGCACTCGTCGGCATCCTCGACGGCATTCCGGCCCATTTGAAACTCGACATCGCCGCCATAAACGAAACGCTCGCGCGCCGTCAGGGCGGTTACGGCCGCGGCGCGCGCATGCTGATCGAGCGGGATGAAGTCGAGTTCCTGGCCGGCGTTCGCGGCGGCGAAACGCTCGGCTCGCCGATCGCCGCAATCGTGCGGAATCGAGACTTTCAGACGCCGAAAGTACGCGCGTTGATGGACCCGGTTTCGGGAGGCGGCCCGCCGCTGACCAACCCGCGCCCCGGACACGCCGACTTCGCCGGAGCGCTGAAGTACCGGCAGCGCGATTTGCGCAACGTTCTGGAACGTGCCAGCGCGCGGGAAACCGCGATGCGCGTGTGCTTGGGCGCGATTTGCGGGCAATTTCTCGCGACGTTGGGCATCGCCACGCGCAGCTACGTGCAGGCCGTCGGCGCGGCCGAATCGGTCGAGTTCGACGATTGGAATGACGCGGACGTCGAGTCCAGCGACGTTCGCAATCCGGACCCGCAAACGTCGCAGCGCATGATCGCGGCCATTGACGCCGCCAAAGCTGCCGGCGATACGCTGGGCGGCCGTTTCGTCGTGCGCGTCGATGGTTTGCCGGTCGGTATCGGCAGTAACCGCCAGCCCGACGGGCGGCTCGACGGCATTCTGGCCGGCGCGTTGATGGGACTGCAGACCGTTAAGGCGGTCGAGGTCGGGCTCGGCGCCGAAGTCGCCGCCCGGCCGGGCTCGCAGGCCCACGATACCTTCGGGCTGGCCTCGAGCGGCGTCGTACGCGGCAGCAATCGCGCCGGTGGCATCGAGGGCGGAATGAGCAACGGCCAGCCGGTCGTCCTGCGCGTTTCGGTCAAGCCCATTCCGACGCTGATGAAGGCGCTGCCGTCGGTGAACCTGCACCGGCGCACCGACGCGCCGGCGACGGTCGTTCGCAGCGACGTCTGCGTCGTTCCGGCGGCCGCGATCGTCGGCGAGGCGATGGTGCGGCTCGCTCTGACGGCACCCGTACTCGAAAAGTACGGCGGCGACTCGATGGAAGAAACGCTCGACAACCTTCGCCGCAGCGTCGATGCCGCCGGGGCGCTCTTCGAAGAAGCCGAGGTAGAGAACCTATGAAACGTCACGTCGCGTTAGTCGGCTTCATGGCATCCGGCAAGTCGACCATTGGAAAGCGGCTCGCG
>DATCGB010000316.1:0-5906 GCA_036509155.1 Candidatus Tumulicola sp.
GCGCACTACGGCGGTACGCCGCGCGATCGCGATGCAGCCTATCATCAAGGGACGGCGTGGACCTGGCTGCTCGGCCCGTTTGCCGTCGCGCACGCACGCGTCTATCGCGATGCCGCAGTCGCGCGTTCGTTCCTGCGGCCGCTTGCGGACCAGTTGCTCGATCGCGGCCTGGGCAGCCTGGGCGAAATCGCCGACGGCGCGGCGCCCTTCGACGGACGCGGGGCGATCGCCCAAGCCTGGTCGGTCGCCGAGCTCCTGCGCGCCTGGCATGACATTCCGGCGGCCGCGCAAGGCGGGTTCGCGCCCTCCCCACAATAAGGCGCTGGTGCTGCTGGCTCGATACTGGACCGACCCGTTTGCCTTTCTCGGCATGCACCGCGATGCGCGCGGACTGGTGGTGCGGGCGTCGCTGCCGGGGGCGGCGCGCGCGTTCGTGCGCGCTCGCGGCGACGCGGCGCTCCAGGAACTCTCGCGAATCGACGACGAGGGCCTCTTCGAACTGCGTCTGCCGGGCGCGCGCGCGCCGTTCGACTACGTATTGGCGATCGACCGTCCGGACGGACGCGTCGAGATCGAAGACGCCTACCGCTTCGGCCCGATTCTCGGTGAGGTCGACGCGCACTTGATTGCGGAAGGAACGCATCGCAAGCTCTGGGAGGTCCTGGGCGCGCACCCGCGCACGATCGAGGGCGTCGCCGGCACCACTTTTTGCGTGTGGGCGCCCAACGCGCGGCGCGTCAGCGTGGTCGGCGATTTCAACGACTGGGACGGCCGCCGTCATCCGATGCGTAAACGCGTCGAATGCGGCGTTTGGGAAATTTTCGTCCCCGCTGCCGCGGCCGGAGCCCGCTACAAATACGAAATCGAAAGCGCGCGGGGCGGACTGCTCGCGCTCAAAGCCGATCCGCTGGCGCGCTATGCCGAAGTGCGTCCGTCGACCGCGTCGATCGTTCATTCGATGGAGCCCGGCGCGTGGACCGACGCGGCGTGGATGGAGGGGCGCGCGGCACGCCAGCGCGCCGACGCGCCAATTTCGATTTACGAAGTGCATCTCGGTTCGTGGCGCCGCCGATACGACGGCAATCGGTTTCTGACTTACCGCGAACTGGCCGACGAGCTGCTGCCCTACGTCGCGGACATGGGCTTTACGCACGTCGAACTGCTCCCGATCTCGGAACATCCGTTCGACGGCTCGTGGGGTTACCAGCCTACCGGCATGTTTGCGCCGACCAGTCGCCATGGAACGCCCGAAGACTTCCGCAGCTTCGTCGACGCGGCGCATCGCCTGGACGTCGGCGTCATCCTCGACTGGGTGCCCGGGCACTTTCCCAGCGACCCGCACGGCCTCGCTTTTTTTGACGGCACGCATCTCTACGAGCACGACGATCCGCGAAAGGGCTTTCAGCCCGATTGGAACACGCTGATCTACAATCACGGACGCCGCGAGGTCGCAAACTTTCTGATCGCCGGCGCGCTGTTTTGGATCGAGGAGTTTCACGTCGACGCGCTGCGCGTCGACGCCGTCGCGTCGATGCTGTATCTGGATTACAGCCGGCGCGAGGGCGAGTGGGTGCCCAACGAGTATGGCGGCCGCGAGAACGTCGAAGCGGTCGACTTTCTTCGCCGGCTCAACGAAACGGTTTGCGCGCTGCACGACGACGTAACGACGATCGCCGAAGAGTCGACTTCGTGGCCGCGCGTCACCGGACCGATCGACGAAGGCGGCCTCGGCTTCGGATACAAATGGAACATGGGCTGGATGCACGACACGCTGCAATATTTCGGCTACGATCCGGTCTATCGGCGGTACCATCAAAACGACGTGACGTTCGGACTCGTCTACGCTTTTAGCGAGAAGTTTCTACTGCCGCTTTCGCACGACGAGGTCGTTCACGGAAAACGGTCGCTGCTCGAAAAGATGCCGGGCGACCGCTGGCAGCGCTTCGCCAACCTGCGCGCGCTCCTGGCCCTGATGTACGCGCACCCGGGAAAGAAACTGCTCTTTATGGGCAACGAGTACGGCGCGGTGCGCGAATGGAACCACGACGTTGGGCTCGACTGGGGTCTGCTCGGCGATCCGCTGCACGCCGGCGTCGCGCGGCTGGTTCGCGACCTCAATCGCGTGTATCGCGGAACGCCGGCCCTTTACGAACTCGATGCGCAGCCGCAAGGCTTCGAGTGGATCGATTTTTCCGATGCCGACGACAGCGTGCTGGCATTTTCACGTCGCGGCCCGGCGGGCGAGTGCGTCGTGGCGGCGATCAACGCCACGCCGGTGGTTCGTTACGGCTACCGGATCGGCGTCCCGCGGGCGGGAACCTATCGCGAGACGATCAACACCGACTCGGCGTACTACGGCGGCGGCAACGTCGGGAACGAGGGTGCGGTTGCGAGCGAAGCGATCCCCGCCCACGGACGAACCCACTCGGTCGCCTTGACGCTCCCGCCCTTAGCGGTGATTCTGTTAACGCACGACGACTCGAACGGCGGGGGCGCATGATCGCTTCGCGACGCGTCGCGGTTCTGCCGGGCCGCCCCTATCCGCTCGGTGCGACCTGGGACGGCGCCGGCGTCAACTTCGCGCTCTTTTCCGAAAATGCCGAAAAAGTGGAGCTGTGTTTATTCGATCCGCGCGGCCGCCGCGAAGTCGAACGGATAAGCCTCCCCGAATACACCGATTCGGTTTGGCACGGATACCTGCCTGACGCTCGGCCCGGCGTACTCTACGGCTATCGCGTTTACGGACCGTACGACCCCGCCAACGGCCACCGCTTCAACCATCACAAGCTCTTGCTCGATCCGTACGCGGCGATGGTTTCGGGCGGCATCGTGTGGAGCGACGTGCACTTCGGTTACCGGGTCGGGTCGGCGCGAGCGGATCTTTCGTTCGACCGGCGCGATAACGCGGCCGGCATGCCGAAATGCGTCGTCGTCGACACGGCATTTACGTGGGGCAGCGACCGGCTTCTGCACACGCGCTGGCACGACTTGACCGTGTACGAAATGCACGTGCGCGGCTACACGATGAAGCACCCCGGGGTGCCGCCCGAAGTGCGCGGAACCTTCGCCGGGCTTTCCTCGCCCGCAGTCGTCGAGTACCTTACGCGACTGGGCGTGGCCGCGGTCGAGCTTTTGCCGATAAATAACTTCGTCGACGACCGCTACTTGATCCAGAAAGGCTTGCACAACTACTGGGGTTACAGCCCGATCTCGTTCTTCGCACCCGCGCCCCGGTATCTCTCGCGCCCCGACTTGGGCGAATTCAAGACGACGATTTCGCGCCTGCATGCCGCCGGAATCGAGGTGATCCTCGACGTGGTTTTCAACCACACCGCCGAGGGCAGCGAACTCGGCCCGACGTTGAGCTTTCGCGGCATCGACAACAAATCGTACTATCGCCTGGCGCAGGACGAGCGCTACTACGCCGACTACACGGGGTGCGGCAACTCGCTCAACCTCGGGCATCCCAGCGTGCTCAAGATGGTCACCGACGCGCTGCGTTACTGGGTCAACGACATGCACGTCGACGGGTTTCGTTTCGATCTCGCGACGACGCTGGCACGTTCGGACAGTCACGACTTCAGCACGCACAGCAATTTTCTCGCGTCGCTGGAGCAAGACCCGGTACTGTCGCGCGTCAAGCTCATCGCCGAGCCTTGGGACCTCGGTCACGGCGGCTATCGCGTCGGCGATTTTCCGGCCGGCTGGTCGGAGTGGAACGATCGCTTTCGCGACGGCGTGCGCCGCTTTTGGCGCGGCGACGGCTCGATACCCGAGCTGGCCACCCGGCTGACCGGTTCGAGCGATATCTTCGACCGGCGCGGCCGGCGCCCGCGCGCCAGCGTAAACTACGTGACGGCGCACGACGGCTTTACGCTCAACGATCTCGTCTCGTACGACCGCAAGCATAACGAGGCCAATCTCGAGGATAGCCGCGACGGAACCGACGAGAACTACAGTTGGAACTGCGGGGTCGAAGGTCCGACCGGGGACCCCAGCGTGCTGGCTCTGCGCGAGAAGCAAAAGCGGAACTTTTTAGCGGTGCTGCTGCTGTCGCAAGGAATGCCGATGCTGCTCGCCGGCGACGAACTCGGGCACACGCAGTTCGGGAACAACAACGCGTACTGCCAAGACAACGAAACCGCCTGGCTCGATCGCAGCAACCTGCTCGACCAAAACTCGAGTTTGTTCGACTTCGTGCGGCTGCTGCTGGCCATTCGGCGCGCGCACCCGGTTTTTCGGCGCCCCCGTTTCTTCCGCGGCGTAACCACCGGCGATTTGCCGCTCAAGGACATTACGTGGTTCGCACCCGATGCCCGCGAGATGACGCACGACGACTGGAACGATTCGTCGCGTATGTGCTTTGCCGCGCTCTTAGGCGGCGACGTCGGCGATCGCTTCATCAGCTTGCAGGGATATCGGGAACTCGACGACAGCTTCCTGATGGTCGTCAACGGACACGATTTCCCGGTCGAGTTCACGCTGCCGTCCACCGCGGCGGCGCGGCAATGGATCGGGCTGATCGATACGGCGCGGTGGGACGGATCGCAGGACCGCTTCACGGCGGCGCCCGAGAACCGGTTCGAGATGGCGGACCGCTCGTTCGCACTCTTCGTCGGTAGCGAGACCGGTGAGTGAGGCGCTAGACCGTCTCGCCGATCTGGCCGGGATCGAGGCGAGCTTTCGCGACTACTTTGGAAACGAAACGGCCGTTTCCGACGCGACCAAACGCGCGCTGCTGGGCGCGATGGGCTACGATGCGGCATCCGAGGCCGGCATCGACGCGGCTTTGTGTGACGCCGAGGACGAGCCGTGGAAGCGCGTTCTGGCGCGCGGCGCAATCTTTCGGATCGGGGACCCCTTACAACTCGCCTGCTCGCTGCCCGCACGCGGCGACGACGAGCTATCGTGGGAAATCGGGCTCGAAGACGGGACGTCCTTGGGCGGCGTGCTCGCGTGGAACGGCGCCGCGAACGCCGGGATACGAATCGTCGGAGCGCGGCGCCTGGAGCGCCGGCGCGTTACGATCGACGCGTTGGTTCCGCTGGGCTATCATCGGATGACCGTCCGCGCGCGCGGCGTCGAAGGTTCGGCGGCGCTTACGATCGTGCCCGAGGCGTGCTACGTGCCGCCCGACCTCGAACGCGGCACCCGATGGGCGCTGGCCACCGGACTGTACGCGCTGCGGTCCGATCGCGATTGGGGCGCCGGCGATTTCGGCAGCTTGTCCGCACTGACCGAAGTCGCCGCCCAAGCCGGTGCGATGGCAATCGCGCTCAATCCGCTTCACGAGCTTCACCCCGGCAATCCGAAAGCCGCCAGCCCGTACGCGCCGTCGAGCCGATTCTTTCTCAACGCGCTGTACGTCGACGTAAACGCCGTTTCCGATCTCGCCGAATCGCCCGAAGCCCAAGCGCGTGTGGACGACCCGGCATTTCGCGAAGCGATCCGCGGGCTGCGCGCGCGGGAACTGATCGACTACGAAGGCGTTTCCACAGCCAAGCGCGGCGTGCTCGAGCTTCTGTATCGCGCGTTTTGCGCGAATCATCTGGAACGGCCCGGCGACCGGCGCGCCGCGAGTTTTCGCGCGTTCGTACGCGCGGGCGGTCTCCAGTTGGAGCGGCTGGCCGGGTACGAAGCGCTCGACGAATTCTTTCGCGCCGCCGGCGCGGGCAGCTCCGGCTGGCTGGAGTGGCCGCCGGCGTTCCGCTGCGCGACGAGCGAGGCCGTCGCGCGATTCGCCCGCGACCATCGCGCTCGAATCGAGTTCCATCTCTACCTGCAGTGGCTGGCCGACGAGCAGCTAGCCCGCGCCGCGGCGACCGGGCGCGAGCGTGGCGTCGTTCTGTATCGAGATCTCGCGGTCGGGGTCGATCTCAACGGCGCGGACGCCTGGAGCGACCCGC
>DATCGB010000317.1:0-7988 GCA_036509155.1 Candidatus Tumulicola sp.
TCGACAAGAATGCGAACCTGTTCGTTCTGAACTACGAAACCGTGAATGCCGGAAGCATAGCGATGTATCCGGCGGGTTCGTCGCGTGCAAAGGAACTCGATTGCAAATATCTCGGGGGCGGTCAAGGCATCGCGGCCGACAATGAGGGCGATATCTTCGTCAACGGCTTCGGGAAAAAGGGTGGCGGCGTCACCGAGATATCTAACGGGCCGCACGGATTAGAGCCGCAGAACTGCAAGCGGCTCGCACTACTTCCCGAAAAAGGATACCCCTCAGGCGTCGCCGTCGACCCGAAAACCGATACCCTGATCGTCGTCGACGATCCGACGCGATGTGCGGGCGGCGAAGAAGGCCGCATGACGATATATCCCAAGCCCTACAACAAAAATACCGGGCACTCCGTCGATCTCAACGGTCATTGCATCGGCGTGATACGTCTGGACTCAAAGTCGACGCGGGTGTTCGCCGTCGACGCGACCGCATCGGGATACGCGATCGTCCAGCGAAGCTATCCAGACGGCAAGGATATGGGCGCGTACGTCGGCGATCTCCGCGGCATGACCACCATTCCCAACACGCTTCCAAACTAGTTCGCGTCGACGGCCCTACCCCACAAGATCGACTCTCCGTCCTCGGGATCGATTCGACGGCCGGTTTGCTCGAAACCGTTCTTCTCGAGCACGCGCGCCGAGGCGATGTTGGTTAGGTTCGTCTCGGCGGTGACCAAGCGCACGCCAACGTCACGCTCCGCTTCGCGCAGCAACGCGGCGACGGCTCGCGTCGCGTGCCCGCGCCGGCGTCTGCTTTCGGCTATTCCATATCCGATTTCCACCAGGCCGCTTTTGGGAGGTTCTTTGTAGCCGCACAGGCCGACAACTTCACCGTCGGACACGATCATCCAGGTCGCTCGACAGCCCCTCTCGCGCAGGCCGCGAGCTATCCCGCGAACGTGCGCGAGGGTTGCCGGATCGTCGACGCCACCCACGGGCAGCGCCAACCGCGGGTCGCGCCCGGCCGCCTTTCCGAGCATCCAATCAAAATCGGCGTCGTCGACTTCCACTAGTGACGTCACGGGATCACCTCGCGAAGAGCTGCGGTGCGATTTTCGGGCGCAACCCTAAAGGAGCCTTTTGTGTCGAAGCCGGTACGCACCAAATACGCTAAATAACGGAAGTTCGGACATGCCTACATTAGTGACCCCGATGGAATACGTCTACGCAACGATGTCGTCTCCGGTTGGAGAGTTGAAACTCATCGGCAGCGATCGCGGTCTCGCGGCGATTCTCTGGGAAAGCGATCGACCGAGTCGCGTTCGCGTTCGTTCCAAAACGGAAGACGCCGGCCATCCGGTGCTGATCGAAGCGCGCCGGCAGCTCGAAGAATACTTCGCCGGAAAGCGCAAGCAGTTCGACTTGGAACTGGACTTCGTGGGTACGGACTTCCAAAAGAGCGTCTGGAACGCGCTCGTAAGGATCCCGTTCGGCGAAACGCGTTCGTACGGACAGATTGCGCGGGAGCTCGGCAACGTGAATGCTTCGCGTGCCGTGGGCGCGGCGAACGGCCGCAATCCGATCTCGATCGTTGCGCCGTGCCATCGCGTAATCGGAGCATCGGGCGAACTTACCGGATTTGCCGGGGGCATCGAAAGGAAGGCCCACCTGCTCGATTTAGAACGCGGCACCCTCGAGTTGAACTTCGACCGCGCCGAGAACGCCGCTTAGGTTCGCCGTGCCCGCGATACCGCAGAAAATCCGCCCCGTTCGGCTCGCTGCCGCGGTCGCGGCGATCGCGTTTCTTCTCATGCCTGCCGTCGCTCCGGCGGCCGCTCCGGCTCGCGCCGCCGCGGTGCTTCGGCAGGAGGCGCGCTGGCTCGATGCGATCGTCCGCGGCGATCGGACGACCGCTGCGACCATTCTCACTGAGAACTTCAGGCACACCACCTCGCGGGGCAAACTTCTCGATCGCGAACAAGAGTTGGCGAGCATGACCAAAGAGTCGTTCACGATGAACCCGAGCGGGCGGATCGTCGACTTTGCCGGCGATACGGCCGTCGTGCACGGCCTGAACACCCTGCGGCAGTCGGGCAAGACGATCGCTCGCGAGCGCTATACGGACGTTTACGTCAACCGCGGCGGCATATGGATGGCGCTGGCCGCGCAGGAAACCGACACCGCGCAATAACCACTCGCTCCCGAACTATTTGTCCGAAGGCGTATATGCCGCGCCCCCGAGGCCGCTGTAGAAGTTGGGGTTGGCGGCGAGCGACCATTTGTTCGATGCAACGTTCCCAAGGTCGAACCACCCGCCTGAATCACCGATTGCCATCTTCGAATCCGCTTGGTTAAACGTTCCCGACACGGGATCGCCGATGCCGAACACGTTTGTGGGCGTGGGGCCCAAAACTTTAAACGGCGCTCCGTTCGGGGATAACGGCAACCTGTACTGCGAGATCGTCCGCACGTTTTGATCGATTACGTTGAGCGTCTTTCCGCCGTGGCTTATGTAGACGCCGCCAAAGAATCCGTACGTGCCAATCGGTTCGACGATCGTGAACGCCGGATTGGTTGTCGGGCTCGTAATCTCGCCAAGACCGAAGCCATAGTTGCTGCCGCTATCGTACCCGGAGAACGTGAACCAGAGGTTGCCCGAGCGATCGACGTCCATATAGCCGACGCCGCAGACCGGGGCGCAGCTGGTGCCTACCGAGATCAGGTTTGGCGTGGCCGACGCCTTACCCGCAGGCCACCATTCGAAGCCGGCGCCGAGATTCGAAACACAGCTGGGGTTGCACGTTTCGATGCTGTACAAATTCAACGAGGCGAAAACGTTTGCGCTCGGGTCGATGCCGCTGTCGTATCCGAAACCGCTGAATGACTGACACTCCGCGACCGGGCTCGGGCAGGCGGGCACGTACTTTTTGCGCAACTTTCCGGAGCTCGCGTACTCCTGCACGACGCCGTTGGTGGAACTGCTGGATTGCAGCTCGCAGCCAACCCACAGATTTTGCGCGTGGTCAACCTTAAGAGCGATGGGGGAGTAACAGCCGTTTGCGGACGTATCGATGGCCGTGACGGTCGCGTTGTTCGGCATGCTCTGACCGACCACATAGTTGAAGTTCGTGTCCGACGCCCAGATCGCCACCTTTGCTCCCGCGTGAAAGGCGAGATGCGGGCGAGCGTGACCCTGCCGCTTGAGCCCGTCCCGCAACGCCTTCAAAGGGATTGGCGCCGGCAGCCTGCCCGCAAGTTGTAGTTGCAACAATTTGGCAGGCGTCATCCCGCCCTTCATGAGGTCTTGGGTCAGACTCGATTTGGCCGCCATCGATCGGGTTGCGTTGAGCGAACCAACGGGCATTGGCCCTGCGTCCGGCTGGCTGGAACATCCCGCGAGCAGAACGCTAGCGATGCCGAACGCGCCTAACGAGTACCTAGCCGCCATTTTCAATTCGCATTGCATCCCCTTCCGCTCGCACGGCGCCATAACCCGCCGCGGCAGGCGCCTGCTCGGGCAGTATCAAACGTGCCCGAGGTCCCTCGAGCTTACCAATTTAGGAGATGGGTGTGTTTTTACGTATTTCGGCCGCGCTGATCGCCCTTGCATGCGCCGCCGGCACCGTGGCCTTGGCGTGCACCGGCATTCGACTCACGGCTAAGGACGGCGCGGTGATCGTCGCTCGCACGATGGAGTTCGGGATGGACCTGCAGTCGAAGATCCTGGTTATTCCGGCGGGCACGAATTTGACCGGAAGCCTGCCTGACGGTGCGACGGGCATCGTGTACGCGACCAAGTACGGCATCGTCGGTGCGAACGCATTTGGCTTGCCGGTGATCATCGACGGCCAGAACGATCGCGGCCTCTACGTCGGAGAGTTCTTTTTTCCCGGTTACGCGGGTTACACCGCCGTCACCCCGGCGAACGCGTCCCAAGCGATGGCCGGCTACCAGTACAGCGAATGGATCCTTGGGAATTTCGCGACGGTCGCGGAGGTCAAGGCCGCCTACGACCACGTCGTGTTGGCACCCACCGTTCTCCCGCAGATGGGCATGGCGCCGCCGGTGCATTTCCGAGTCGTCGACAAGACGGGCGCAGCGATCGTCATCGAACCAGTCGCCGGCCGGCTGCGCATTTACGACGACCCGCTGGGCGTTCTCACCAACGCGCCGACCTTCGATTGGCACTTAACGAATCTCGGTAACTACGTCGGTCTGTCGCCGATGATCCGTTCCTCGGTTGGATTGAGCGGATACACGGTGTCGGGTTTCGGGCAGGGTTCCGGATTCTACGGCCTGCCGGGCGACTTTACCCCGCCGTCTCGCTTCGTGCGAGCGGTCGCCTACGAACAAACTGCCGTACCCAGCGCCACCGCGGCCGACGCCGTCGCCCAAGCCTTCCATATCCTGAACAACTTCGACATCCCGGTCGGCGCCGTCCGCGATACCGTCGAGGGCAAGACGGTCGACGAATACACCCTCTGGACCAGTGTGGCGGACCTGCAGAACCTGCAGTTCTACTTTCGCACGTTCGACGATCAAACGCTGCGCAGCGTCGACGTGCGCAAGGCGCTGGCGGAATCGAACGGCCAGATTCGGCAGCTTCCGATGGGAACGGACGGGCCCACTCCGATCGTCCCGCTCCAAGTGGGCAGGCGCCCATAACGCGCCGACCCCATTCGCGAATTCGCAGGCCGGCGTTGCCGTTGCGCGGAAGTGGGAACCATGAAGCTGCAACACGCCGTGGGTTTTCTGTTGTTTGCGTTTGCGGGATGCTCGCCCGGCGCGCAGGCGCCGACGCCCTACATGCAAACCTCGACCGCGCTGGGTGCGCTCGATCGCACCGGGGCCGGCAAAATCACGCACGTTATCTACATCATTCAAGAAAACCGCAGTTTCGACAACCTCTTCCAAGGCTATCCGGGCGCGGATACCGTTTCGCAGGGAATGAATTCGCGCGGCCAGACGGTCCAGCTACAACCGGAGTCATTGTCGAAACGCTATCAAATCGATCACTCCGCTTACGCCATGTTCGCGGCCTGCAATGGAACCGGCAGCCTTCCCGGGACGAACTGCCGGATGAACGGCTTCGACAACGAAGAGTCGTACGGCGGACCTTCAAACCCGCAGTACGCCTACGTTCCTCATGACGAGTCGCAGCCATACTTCGACATGGCGCACGAGTGGGTCGTCGGCGATCGAATGTTTCAATCCCAACTCGACGAGAGCTTCGTCGGACATCAGTACGCGATCGCGGCACAGGCTCAGTCGAGCGTCGATTTGCCCTCGTATCTGTGGGGATGTCAAGGCGGTCGGTCGGACAGCATCGCGACCGTCACGCAAAATCGCAACCTCAACGGCCCGCAACAGCGACCGTGTTTCGATTACGTCACCCTGGGCGACGAGCTGGACGCCGCAAAGCTGTCGTGGCGCTTTTACGCCGTGCGCTACCGCGACGACCTCGGCGGCAACGGGGGAACCTGGTCGGGATATCAAGCGGTAAAGCACATCTTCCGCGGCCCCGACTGGAAAGCCGACGTCATCTCTCCGAACTGGAAGTTCATTACCGACGTTCGCGCGGGTAACCTCGCAAACTTCACGTGGATCACTCCCGAATGCGCCGAGTCCGATCACCTGGAATGCGGCGGGGGCTACGGACCGTCGTGGGTTTCCGCGATCGTCAATACCGTCGGGAAAAGTAAGTTCTGGAACTCGACGGCCATATTTATCCAGTGGGACGATTGGGGTGGTTATTACGATCACGTCGCGCCACCGTTTAAAGACTACGATGGCCTCGGCTTTCGGGTGCCGCTTCTAGCGATCTCACCGTACGCCAAGAAGGGCTACGTATCGCACGTGCAATTTGAAACGGCGAGCGTTTTGCGATTCGCCGAAGACCTCTACGGCCTTCCTCACATGGCCGCGGCCGACACGCGCGCAGCCTCGCCCGCCGCCGATTGCTTTAACTTCGCGCAACAACCTCGACCGTTCGTTCCGATCAAAGCGCCGTATCCGGCACAATTCTTCGTCGGCCACCGTTTCCCGAACAGCGACGTCATACCGGATCGCGAATAGGCCTGCCGTGCCGAACCGCTCGGTTACACGACCGTCCGCTAGCCGGGGGGCGAAGCTTCAGGGCGCTCCTTAAGAACGGTCTGAAGCCGAGCGATGTGCGCTAGCAGATTCACAAGAGAGGTTGCTTCGAACTCCCCCAGCAGCGTCTCGGCTACCGTCGATACATCGATCGACGTTCGATCTTCACCACTGTAGCCCACGACGTGGGTCTCGTGAAACCCCGATTGGTCCACCCGGATCGAGGCGGTTCTTTCCCACGGTTCGGCGCCACCTTGATAACCGCCGACTATTTCAATCGTAACACCCAAAGCACTTACCATCATTACGGCCCTTCATTGAGTATTTTTGCATTATTGCTTCCAACGGCAATCGTCGACATCGATATATCCTTGAGCGGAACGTCTTCGTCTCCCAGATCCCGTGCCAAAACGTCGCTTCGCCCGATGAGACGTTTGATGACGTTCGCCTCTCGAGAACGATCGATCGCGCAGGCGGCCTCGATGCGGTCGTTTTTGAGATAGAAGGCGACGAACGAGGCATCCTTTCCCCGACCGCGCATCACGACCCGATCCCAATCCTGAGTCTGACCGTAGTACTGCAAGGAGATATCGAATTGGTCGGACCAGAAAAAAGGTATCGGATCGTAGGCGCGCGTCCCACCGTGCATCGAGCGTCCGGCGGCAGCACCCTGCGTTTCGGCGTTATCGAAGTGTTCCAAGCGAACGCGACGATTCAACCGCGGCCGCCACGAACGGGCGACATCGCCGGCCGCGAAAACGTGCTCGACGCTCGTCCTACAAAACTCGTCGGTCTCGACCCCGTCGCTCACGTTCAGATTGCCGTCGAGCCACGCGACGGACGGTACCGCGCCTATTCCGACTACGCACAGCGCGCACTCGACCGTGCTGTCATCGGTCAGCCGCACGGCCTCAAGGGCACCGTTGCCGAGAAATTGAACGACGGTCGCGCCGCTCTTTACCTTGACCCCGCGATCGCGATGCCAACCGGCGTAGAGCGAACCGATTTCGGCGCCTAACGCATGTTCCATCGGCAGTTTCGGTGCGACGATCGTAACCTCGCAGCCCATCTGTCTGGCGGATGCCGCGACTTCACACCCGATGAACCCCCCACCGACGACGAGTACTGCTGGGCTGTGCTGCAGCGCGTTTGTGAGACGGAGCGAATCGTCCAACGTTCGCAAGTAATGGACGCCGGAAAGGTCCTCGCCTGGGACGGCAAGGCGACGCGGCGATGCGCCGGTTGCGACAAGCACTTTATCGTACGCAATACTATTGCCGTCCGCAAGCTCGATTTGCTTACTTTGAATATTCAGCCGGGAGACACGCTCTCCCAAGCGCAGCTCGATCGAATTGCTCGCGTAGAACTCCGGGGCGCGCAACGTTACGGCGTCGCGCTCGATTTCTCGCCGCAAAAGCTGTTTGGAAAGGGGCGGCCGCTCGTACGGAGGCTCTCGCTCTTCTCCGACAAGCACGATGCGACCGTCGAACCCTTCGTTGCGCAGAGCCTCGACGGCACTCACGCCGGTAACGCCACCGCCCACGATCACGTACGTCAAGGCCGTCATAGACCGCCCCTACTCATGGTGGGCCGTGGCATCTCCTTCGGTGGACTTGAAACCCACGCGTTTGTGCGAGTTGTCGCAAAACGGCTTGTTGTTTGAATGCCCGCATCGGCATAAATAGATTGCACCATTTTCGTCGGCTTCGCCGGTCATCGAGATGTCGTGACCGCTTGGCCAGTTCAACGCGAAGGTCCCGACGATCATGTATGGCCCGTCTGCGGTAGGTGTAACGTTAACGCCATCAGCCACGGTTTGCACTCCTTGTCATGTTGGTTAAAACACCGATTCGGTCATCCCGTTCGGCACGATACGTCGTTTCTTAGGATTGGCAAGGTTCCTTC
>DATCGB010000318.1:0-2566 GCA_036509155.1 Candidatus Tumulicola sp.
TCCAAGGAAGCGATGGATCGAGCCGACCTGGCTGCCGCGCTCGCCCACCCGACCTGGCGAATGGGGACCAAGAACACGATCGACTCGGCCACGATGATGAACAAGGGGCTCGAGGTGATCGAGGCCAGCCGGCTGTTCGGGTTGCCCGGCGAGCGGGTCAGATTCGTGGTTCACCCACAGTCGATCGCCCACGGGTTCGTGGTCTTCAGCGACGGCAGCGTCAAGGGCCAACTGGCGGCTCCCGACATGCGCCTGCCGATCGGGTACGCGCTGGCCTATCCCGGCCGGCTGCCGGCGGCTCCGGGCCAGGCCGGCCCGGTGTGGAGCGCGCCCGGAACCGACTTGGTGGCGCTCGGCGGCAAACCACGCGAAGCCGGTTTGCGTTACGACTTTGAGCCGCCCGACCCGGACCGGTTTCCGTGCGTGCGCTTGGCCTATGAGGCGTTGGCGGCCGGCGGGACCGTGCCGGCCGTGCTGTCGGCTGCAAACGAAGTCGCGGTCGAGGCGTTTGTCGAAGGTAGGATAGCGTTCGGCCAAATTGCCGGCGTCATCGAAAGCGCGATGAGCCGGGTCGCCCGGGGCGAGCCGACCCTCGACGGCGTGCGCGCCGCCGATCGGTCCGCCCGCGAAGCCGCCAAAACGTCTGTGGATTCCATCGAAAGGTCAACGTGCTGCTAGCCATCGTCAACTTGGTCGGGATCGAAAAAATCGTCACGTTCGTCGTGATGCTGTCGGTACTGGTCGTCCTGCACGAACTCGGTCACTTCATCGTCGCGCGCCGGAACGGCGTACGCGTGAACGAGTTCGCCGTCGGAATGGGTCCCAAACTCCTAGGCTGGACCAGCGCGCGAAGCGGTACGCTCTACTCGCTGCGGGCGCTGCCGATTGGCGGGTACTGCGCGATGCAGGGCGAGGACGGTAAGACGTCCGAGGCCGAGCAGCAGCGCGAGTTCCGCGGCGCGCGTCAGCTCGAGAAAGATAACTTTCAAGCGAAATCGGCGTGGCAGCGGCTAGCGATCGTCTTGGCCGGACCGATCGCCAACTTTCTGCTCTGTTTTCTGATTTTGGTAATCGGCGCGCTCGTCTTCGGCGTCGCCGGCGAGGGCAATCAGCCCGTCGTCGGAATGCTGGTCAAAGGGTCGGCGGCCGACGTTGCCGGGCTGCGGCCGGGCGATCGAATCGTGGCGCTCGACGGCGTCGCGGTCGCGAACGGCGGCACGCTGGTCAACACGATCCACGGGGCGCTAGGAAAGAAGCTCGACCTCGTCTACCAACGCAACGGCGTTCGAACCGAAGTCTACGTCACGCCGGCGCAGTGCGCGATTCCACCCGGGAAAAAAGGGTGGGGCTGCATCGGGTTTTCGCCGGTGCCGGCGTACCAGCGCGTCGGGATAGCCCAAGCCGTGCAGATCAGCGCCGCAGAGTTTCGAAACATTGCGAGCGACACGGTCGGCAGCATCGGGCTGCTAGTCACGCATTTCACCAAGTACGCACCGCAGCTGTCCGGTCCGATCGGTATCGGGCAAGTCGCGACGACCGTGCAGGATTGGGGTTGGGGACCGTACCTCAACCTCGCGGCGACGATTTCGTTCGCGCTCGGCCTTTTCAACTTGCTGCCGATTCCCGCGCTGGACGGCGGCCGCGCGGCGTTCATCATCGCAGAACTGGTCCGCGGGAAGCCCGTCGACCCGGAAAAAGAAGCGATGGTTCACATCGCGGGTTTCGCCGCACTGATGGCCTTGATGCTGCTCGTCGCGTTTCACGACATCGCCCGAATCGCCAGCGGAAACGGAGTCATGTAGTGGCCCTACGTCTACGGCGCGAAAGCAAGCCGATATTTCTGCAGAATAAGACCGGGAAGTCCGACGCCAAGAGCGTGTGGATCGGCGGCGACCATCCGATTGCGGTGCAGTCGATGACGACCACCGACACGGCCGACGCGGATAAGACGCTCGAGCAGATCTACGGTTTGGCGATGGAGGGATGTGAAGTCGTGCGCGTCACGGTGAAGGACCCGCCGGATGCCGCCGGATTGCCGGCGATCGTCTACCGGTCGCCCGTTCCGATCGTGGCCGACATTCACTTCGATCACAAGATGGCGCTGGCCGCGATCGAGGCCGGCGTTGCCAAGCTGCGGCTCAACCCCGGAAACATTCGCGATCCCAAGAAAGTCGCCGAGGTCGTTACGGCCGCCAAGGCGCGCGAGATTCCGATTCGCGTCGGGGTGAACATGGGCTCGCTCGCGCCCGATCTCGAAAAGACGCTCGGACACACGGCCGAGGCGATGGTCGAGTCGGCGTTGCGACACGTCGGAATGCTCGAAGAACACGGTCACGACGATATCGCGATATCGCTCAAGGCGCACGACGTCCTGACGACGGTCGAGGCCTACCGGCTGATGGATCGCCGTTTGCGCGAACGCGGGACGCCATACGCGCTGCATCTGGGCATAACCGAGGCGGGTCTGTTACGCGACGGCACGATCAAGTCGTCGATCGGTTTGGGAATTTTGCTGTTCGAGGGGATCGGCGACACGCTGCGCGTCTCGCTCGCCGACGATCCGATC
>DATCGB010000319.1:0-3109 GCA_036509155.1 Candidatus Tumulicola sp.
GTGCGGCAATCGGCGTTGCGTGCCGAGCGACCTCGCGGAACTTCTCTCGCTGTTCGTCGTTCAAATGCGCGGCATCGAGGGGCGACGCAGTATCGAGCACGCGTTCGATCTTGCGCCGCTCGATATCCCGCAAACTCGCAGTGTCCAACGCTTTCGTCAGCGTGCCGCCGGCAGTCGGAACGCCGGCGATGGTCGAGCGAACCTGGCGCGCCAAGTAGGCGACGTCGTCGTTGGTGAGGCGTTCTTTTCTCAGTCGCGTAAAGAACGTCTCGAATGCGGACCGGTCGTGCCAGCCCGCCGGCAAGCCTAGAAGCGCGAGCAAGTCGAACAGCTCGACCAAAGCCGTCTGGAGCGGCGTGGCGGTCAGTAGTACGAGCCCGCGAATGTTCCCCAAATCGCGCATGCGCTGCAGCAGGCTCAGAAGGCGGTTGGCGCTGCCTTCGTTGGGCGTCCCAGCAGCTTCGCGCCGTGCGTGGTGCGCTTCGTCAACGATCAGCAAATCCCAGGGCTCGGCCGCGAGCATTTCCTCGCGCCGATCCTGTCGCCGCAGCAAGTGGCTCGACGCAATCAGGTAAGGCTCGTGGGTCCAGTGCGTCACGATGCGGCGCACGCAGTCGAGTCCGCCGGGCTTTCGCGATGGCTCGATGAGCTTCTCGCCGTCGAACAGCGGCCAGTCGAGGGCGACCTTCTCGCGGAGTTCACGTTGCCACTGCCGCTGCAGCGACGCCGGCACCATGACCAAAACCCGCTTGGCGAGTCCGGCCATGACCGCTTGGCGTACGAGCAGCGACGCCTCGATCGTCTTGCCGAGCCCGACCTCGTCGGCGATCAAGAGGCGCGGGTGCACTTGCGCTGCGATCCAAGGTTCGTACATGCGGCGGAACGCTTGCCACTGATGCGGCCATGGCTCGACGGCGCTCGTTGCGGGGGCTAAACCGATCGCACTGGGCAGCGCTGGGGTGTCCGACAGGAACGCGCGGATCTCACGCCACTTTCGGACCGCCGGTTCGGGCGAGATGGTCATGACCTTTGGCGCGACGAGCAAACGCTTTGGGAGTTGGCCATCGGGCGGTTGGTATCGGAGCAAGTCCGCGCGGAGAGCGGCCGGCACGTCGATGACGCGGGCCGTGCGCATCCGGCCTTCCCACAGTTTCTGGAAATTATCGCGAAGCTCTTGGAGACCCTCGCGCGTATAGTCCCAACTGTGGCAGAGCATCATGCTCTCCCAGTTGTATTTCCAACCGGCGGGCGTTTCGTTCGCGCTTCCGCTGAAGGCGATGCTGTCGCCCTGCCGATCGGTGAATACGCCGGTCTTCTCGTGGAAGATGTGCTCGAGATCGACTAATCCGCTTTCGTCGTGTCGCGGAATGGCTATGCGAATTGAGAGCCGGTTTTGGGCGACCAACCACGCGAGCAGCTCGAGCGCATCGCGCGCAACACCGTCGGGTACCTCAAGAGCGCCGCGGTGCTTGTCTTCGACTAATCTGGCGGCGTCGAGTTCGCCGCGCTCGATTGCCGCGGCTTCCGCAGGGGTGGTAAGACACCCGGTAATCAACCGCATCGAGCCGTCGTTGCCCACCAGGGCCTCGATTCCATCGGCCGCGATCACGAAGGCTAGGGCATTGAAGTAGCCCGTCGTTCGATCGTAAGAAATGCTGCACGACAAGGCCGGCCTCAGGACGATGTCCATGAGGTCGCCATCTTCGCGAGAGTAGCGCCACTTCCAGGGAATCGAACGTAGACCCAACATTCGCAGCGCTGAAGCGTTCAGCTTTTCGCGAGCAATTCGAGTTGGTGGGGCGGCGGAAGCTCGTTGGCGTAGAGGAGTTTGCGGAGATCCTCGAACGCGCGAAAATCGTCGCCGGCGCCGATGGCAACCGTCGGAAGCGCTTCGCCCGAATACTCCTGGCTGACGGGCAGCACTTGGCGTATCGCATCGAACGCCGCGATGAACGTCGGGTGATGCACGAGGTGATGTTCTTCCAGTTGCGTGCGCGCGGCTTCCAACGAGCGCGTGCGCGCCAGATGCGTCGCGTGGTGCACGGCGTCGAGCATCGAGCGGCTGCCGTCGGGCGGCCCGAGCGTGGCTCGCGCCGCGCGGGTGGCCGAATCCCAAAGCGTGAGGTTGTCGCCCTTCTTGCCGGCGATGCGGTTGACGATCTCGTCGTCGAGGCTGACACCGCAGACCCGCGCCAGCCGCAGTGCTTCATCGTAAGGGAAGACGGCCGAAGCAAACGCATCCCACGCTAGTACGAACCAGGACGTCACCGGGTCGAGTCCTTCGCGGGCGGCCAGCTGCGAAAGCTGTTCGAGGCGCCAGCGTTTGACCTCGACGCGCGCCGCGTCGAGCGCGTCTTCGGGGGTGACGGCGTACGGGTCGAGCGGTGGTCCTTCGAGCGCGGCGGCGCTGCGCCGCGCGCGCTTGCCGTTAACGGGAGCTGGGCGCGGCGTGACGCGCTGAACGGGCCAATGCCGCGAGAGCACTTCCAAGGCAGGCCCAAATGACGCGAGGTAGAGGTCTACGCCGCGAATGCCCGCCGCTTGAAACTCGCCGATGCGGGTGCGCACGGCTTTGCGCACGTCGCGTTCGAGGTCGTCCCAGTAGGCGGCGCCGTTCTCGCGAGCAGCGCGTGGGCGGCACGCGAGGAAGATCGTGCTGTTGGCAGCGGCCTTGTCGCGGATATGGAGCGACGACTCCGATTCGGTGTTCACGGGCCACGATGCGGTGATGACGAAACCGGCTTCGATTAACCCTTGTGCCAGCGCATCCCACGCGCCGGTCGCTTTGTGGGTAAACATGAGCGTCATGATGCCGTTGGGCTTGAGCACGCGACGGCACTCGGCGAAAATCGCCGCCATTTTTCGCCGATAATCCTCGGCTGCCAGTGCCTTCGCGCCACGTTGCCCGTTATAGCGGGCAGCGTTCGCGACCGCCTCGTGTTCCTTATCCGTCATCCGGGCACGGAAAAGCTCGGGGTAGACGAGACCGGCCGTGCGTTTGAGCCAAACGTAAAAGAAATCGGAAAGCTCCGCGTACATGACGTTGTCATAATATGGCGGGTCGATGACGATCGCATCCACCGATGCATCGATGACGTTGGTCAGATGA
>DATCGB010000320.1:0-2483 GCA_036509155.1 Candidatus Tumulicola sp.
AATCGCTCAAAAACGGCGTTTCGGGTGCACGGCTGACGGATTCCGGGGAAGAGGCAAAACGGCAACTCACCGAGGCGAATTTACGTCTGGTCGTTTCAATTGCGAAGAAGTACGTCGGCCGCGGGATGCTGTTCCTGGACCTGATTCAAGAGGGAAATCTGGGCCTGATTCGCGCGGTGGAAAAGTTCGACTATCGCAAGGGCTACAAGTTTTCGACCTACGCCACGTGGTGGATCCGGCAAGCGATCACGCGTGCGCTCGCCGACCAGGCGCGGACGATCCGCATTCCGGTGCACATGGTCGAGACGATCAATCGGCTGATCAAGATATCGCGCCAGCTGCTCCAAGAGCTGGGGCGCGAGCCGTCGGTCGAGGAAATTGCCGAAGCGATGGGCCTCACCCCCGAGAAGGTGCGCGAAGTGATGAAGATTTCGCAGGAGCCGATCTCGCTCGAAACGCCGATCGGCGAAGAGGAAGATTCCCATCTGGGCGACTTCATCGAAGATCAGGAGGCGGTCGCGCCGGCCGAAGCGGCGTCGGTAATGCTGCTCAAAGAAAAAATGCAGGACGTGCTCCAAAACCTCACCGAGCGGGAGCGCAAAGTCCTGGTGCTGCGCTTCGGGTTAGAAGACGGCCACCAGCGAACGCTCGAAGAAGTAGGCCAGGAGTTCGGCGTCACCCGCGAGCGGATCCGCCAGATCGAGGCCAAAGCGCTGCGCAAGCTCCGGCACCCCTCGCGCGGCAAAGCCCTCAAGGACTACTGGAGCAACGAGTAACCAATGGTCTTAGCTAACGCGCTCGCCCTCGCGATTGCGGTGCTCCCGCCGGCCGCGGCCTCCTCGCCGGCCCCGTCGGCTAGCCCGCGAGTTCTGCGGACGATCGTCACGGTCGTCTCCTCGCCGTACTGCAACGCGCTGTCGGATCACTTCAACTCGGCCATCTTGCCGATGCTCGCGAACGATCGGATTTTCAACGCGGTCGGCGTCCAGCTCGACGACATGAACGATATGTTCAAGTATCCGAACTACGCTACGCGCTTTCTCGATCTTCGCGCCAAGACGGTTAAGGAATCCGATACGCTGGTCAAATCGCTCAAACCGATGCAGGCGCAGATCGATCGGCTGCGCGAGTCGGCCGCGTTGACGACCGATCCGGCGGCCGCCAAGCAGATGCGCGATGCGGCCGTGCAGCTGCAGGATGCCTACAGCCATCAGTTCCAGCTTTCGACCGACCTGACCAGCTTGGCGCAGTTCATGATGGACTACGATATCGAGCGCGGTCCGCATCCGCTAAGCGGCTGGACCCCGGAGCTGCAGTCGATGCCGGCCGACGAAAAGAACCTCAAGGTCTACCTGCACTTCGACAAACAGCGCAGCAGTATCGACGACGCGGAAAACCACGCCGTCGATATCGCTTACGCCGCCGCGCAGACGTACTGCACGAAATAACCCCGGGCTGGAAAGCCGGTGCTACATATCGCCTTTGTCGGCGTTCGCACTGGGAACGACCAGCGGATTCTTTTCGGCGAATGCACCGCTCGGGTTGGTCTTCACCCAGACGATCAAGTCCCAAATCGATGGAAACAGAAAGACGCGCTTTACCACGCTCGCATCCTTGACGATTCCCATCTTCACGAGGGTTGCGGCTTGCGGATCGTCGACACTCCCGCCGGCGGCCGCGAATTTTTTGGCGCTTAGTCCACCGTACGTCTCGGTGCCGTTAGGTCCGGCGAGGATGTAGTGCACGTGTTCGCGGAACGAAACCCAGCGGCGATAGTTCACGCCCCACACGCTCGGCGGACTGGGCGAGGCGCTCTGCAGCACCGAGAAATCGGCGCCCAAGAGATTGCCGTGCACGTCGTACCATAACTGGCTGGGCGACTGGGGGTTACCGCTTTGCCACTTCAGGTTGGCGTAGCTGATGGCGCCGTCTTCATCCTCGTTCCCGAACCGAAAGTAGCCGGCCGCTTCGGCGGCCTGCGGCGTCGGGAATCGCGACGTAAGGTCTTTTTGAATCGACGAAACGAATGCGGCCTCGGTCCCTTGCGGGATCGGGGAAAGCGTGGCTTGGGGGGCGGGAGTGGCCGCCGACGCGGCGCTGGTAAAAAACATTGCGAGGGCGGCAAGGCAGGCCCCGGTTCGGATCAACACGAGCGTGGTCCCTTTCTCTACGACGAGGTGGAAGCCGAGGGCGAAGGGGTCGGAGTCGGCGGTTCCGGCGTCGGCCATGGCGTCGGCGTGGGTACCGCGACCGGCGTAGCCGTTGGTGTCGGCACCGGCGGCGGCGTTTTCCTGCTCCGGTCGCCGGTTCCGGGCGCAAACGGCGTAGCCGCCGGCTCGACCGGAAAGGTGGGTTTGGGCACGCGCAGATTCTGGGCCGGCGGGCGCGGCGTTTGAATCGCGATCGTCCCGTTGGGCAGCGCGGTCAGCGTCGCTTCGGTGTGCGCCGGCACTTCGGAGCCCGCGTCGAGCACGAAGTTCTTG
>DATCGB010000321.1:0-3390 GCA_036509155.1 Candidatus Tumulicola sp.
CAGCCCTTGAGCGCCGGCGGTACTGATCGCCGACGGATTTCCGGCCGATTCGGCCATCAGGACGGCTCGAACGAGCCCTTCGGGGACGCCGCTGGTTCGCGACGCGTCCGAAACCAACGAATGGATCTCGCCCGGCGCCAACGCGTGTGCGGCGTAGGGCAGATAGCCACTGCCGCTGCACCCGTACAGCAGGCTCAAAAGGCCGAAGATCCCGAGTAGTCGCCGCATCGTTCCTCAAAGTACCATGTGTGACGGCGCCCGTGCGACGGGTCGCCAAAATCTCTAACCGCGCTTTCTTCTAACGTTCCCGTCGGGCCTGGCGGCGCGGCTCGCGGGGAAATCAAGCAGGCAGGCGCGTCCCTTCGACAACCGTACAGCGATTTAGGGCGCTCGCACGCTCGAACGACCATGGTAACCCGGCGACCCTGGCTTGTTCCTGAGGCGCTACTCCTGCGCGCCCTCGGCCTGGCCGATTCGGTCGATCGCTCGCCGCAGCGGAAGCACGGCGCGCAGTTCCGTCCCGTAACCCGGGCGGGATTTTAGCGTGACCTCATGGGCCAACGTCTTGACCAAAAAAATGCCGCGCCCGTTTTCGCTCAGGACGTCGTCGGGCAGTTTTCCGGTGAAGAATTCCAGACCCGGTCCGGTATCGCGCACGGTAATGACCGGGCGCTCCGAAAGCCACTCTACTCGGACCTCGACCAGACCGGGCGCGTGCTGCACCGTGTTGGCGAAAATTTCACCGACGATCAGTTCGACTTCAAAGAGATTGTCGGCACCGGGCGCGATACTGCGAAGGTAGGACATGATTTCTCGACGCGACGCTTGCGCGGTGTGCGCGCTGCTGGAATGAAATCGCCAAACCTTTTCCAACTGCACCTCGCTGGTGCGATCGAGGTTGGCGGGAACCGGAGAAAACTGCATCAGCAAGAGCGCCGCGTCGTCGGTCGGGAGCATGCCCTCAAAGACGCGCTCCTGAATGGCCCTGGCCGGGCGAGCGACGCTCGTGTCGCCGACCAGCAGCGAGATGGCTGCCGCCAGTTTCGTTTCAACCGCCATGGCGTCGCGCGAAAACTCGGTCATGCCGTCGGTGTAGAACGCCACTACCGCGTCGGGGGGGATCGCGACCGTGTGGGTGGTGGGGTCGAGGTTCCAGCCGATCCCCAAAGGCGGCTCGCCGAGCGGCAACGGCTGCGCCGGCGCGTGTTGCGTGCGCGCGATCAGCGGCGGCGGGTGCCCGGCCGCCGCGTATTTCATCGTCGAGTGCGACGCGTCGATGCAGCCGACGATCGCCGTCACCATCCTGCCGGGCTCTTGATACGCGAGCAGCCGATCGAGTTCTTTGAGAATCGCACTCGGATCCGTTTCGCGCCACGCCAGCGTGAAGATGGCCTGACGAAGCCGGCCCACGGTAATCGACGCCTCGAGCCCGTGGCCGGCCACGTCGCCGATCGAAAATATCAGCCGGCCATCGGGCAGTTCGAAAGCGTCGTACCAGTCGCCGCCGATGAGTGCGTCCTTTTCGGCCGGCAGATAGACCGCGTCCAAACGTAAATCGGAAAACTGCGGCAGTTGATGCGGAAGAAAAATATCGTGCAGGGTTTCGGCGATGCGTTTGCTTCGCTCCAACGTGAACTTCTGGCCGTCGATGTTGACGCACGTGCCATACCAGCGCACGACCTTCCCCGACTCGTCCCGAAACGGTTCTGCTTGCGTGAGGAACCAGTGGAACGTCCCATCGTGCTTGCGCAGGCGAAACTCGATCTCGATGGGCTCGCCGGTTGCCAGCGCGTTCGGCCACCTGCGCATGACCTCCAAAAAGTCGTCGGGATGATGGGCGGCCTGCCAGCCCCACCCGATCGAGTCTTCGTACGACTGACCCGTGAACTCGTACCATCGTTGGCTGTACCAGTCGATCCAGCCGTTGGCGTCGGCCGTCCAGACGATAACCGGCACGGACTCGGCCAGCGCTCGAAACTGATCTTCCGCATGGTGGGCTTCCTGCATGTCGAGCACGACGCCGAACCAGCGGGCGACGTTCCCCGAGGAATCGCGCCACGCTTCGGACTGGCTGCGGACCCATCGGTAGACGCCGTCGTTACGTCGAACGCGGGCGTGCAGACGGAACGGCTTGCCGGATTGAAGCGACTCGCGATACGCGGCGGCCGTGCGTTCGCGGTCCTCGGGGTGGACCATCGTCTCCCAGCGTTCGCCGACGACCGTACCGGCAGACCGGCCGGTCATCTCTTCCCAGCGGTGATTGATGAACTCGATAGCCCCGTCGCTGGTCGCGGTCCAAACTACGATCGGCAGCGTTTCGACCATTTTGATCCACTCCGGATCGAGCGGACCCAATGGAACACCTGTATGCAATGCCCCCCCCTGCGCCTAATGAAGCGCCTTTGACCGAATACTTCGTTGCTCGTCCGCGCTCCCTGCCCGGCGCTTCCGAATCCTCACGCCATTGGTGGGAAACAATTAGGCGGGCGGCGGCGTAGGTGCAGGCATGAACGCTTCTCGTGTGCTCGTTATTGCATTGGCGGCCGCTTTGGCGGCGTCCGTGGCTGCCGCGCCGGCGGCCCCCGATCCCGTCACCCAGCTTCTCGCGCAATCGCGGACCGCACTCGGCGGCGCCGCCTTGGATCGGATCAAGACCCTGGAGCTGCTTTCGAATATCACCGTGGGCGGTATTTCCGGGACGGGGATCTCGTGGCAGGACGTCGGTGGGACGCGCTTTGCCGAGACGTACCACGTGCCGCCGCTGGCGGGCGGCGACGGTTACGACGGAACCGACGTTTGGAATAGCGACCAATCGGGGCTGGTCTGGGTCGACGGCGGTCAGGCCGGTCGAACCCAGGAAATCAACCAAGCATTTCTTGGAAACTACATGCTGTGGACGGCGAACCGCGGGGGCGCGAAGGTGACGTGGGCCGGTCCCAAGGTGCTGGCCGGTAAGACGTACGACGTGTTGCGGGTCGCGGCGCCGCAGGCTGCGCTTCCGTTCGAACTATGGTTCGACCGGAGCACCCACCTGCCGGCACGAATCGTGCAGACGATCGGACCTACGTCGTCGACGACGACGCTGTCGGACTATCGTCCGGTCGACGGATTGATGATACCCTACGTCAGCCACACCGCATCGAGTGACGGCAACAGCGGCGACGCGACGGTTACGCAGGTCATCCCGAACCCGCCCGACGCGGCGGCCCGGCTCGCCAAACCGGCATCCGACGTCCGCGACTTTTCAATCGCCGGCGCAGCCGCACAAACGTCCGTGCCGTTCGACTTGGTCGAAAATCACGTCTACCTTTCGGTGATGCTCAACGGAAAGGGTCCGTACCGCTTTATCTACGATACGGGCGGCGCGAACATCGTCGATCCGGCCGTCGC
>DATCGB010000322.1:0-9093 GCA_036509155.1 Candidatus Tumulicola sp.
CGCGAACGCATCATCGGCGCCGACGAAACGCAGACCATCTACACCCACGTGTACGATGCCGTGCAAAACAAACCGTGGCCGGCCGAGTTTGCCGGCCGCGCGCTGCGGAACCCGTTCGTGGACCACTGGCATGCGCGCGAGGACGAGCTGCTGCGGGCGCCCGACGCGGTCGAAGAGTTCGCGCGCGCCAAAGCGTCGCAGGATTACTCGCGCGCCAACCTCTACGCCGGCCAGTCGGTCGGCATGGCCCAACGCATCCGCAATGCGGCCGAGATCGTCGGCGAGTTGGAACGCGATGCGATCGAGCGTTTGCGCGCCTGCGCGTCGATTCTAAGTTAGCCGACTCGAAGCTAGCCGACGACCTGGACGGGCGCGTGCCCGAACAGCGGCGGAATGAAATGTCCGGCCAAGTACGAGAGTGCGAAAACGACGCATCCGAAAATGGCGATCTCGAGGCCTTTCGCGACCGGGTTGCGCTGGCTTAACGTACCGGCGTAAAAGCCCACCGCAAACAGGCCCGCAATGGCACAGGCCAACGATACGGCGGTCGAAACGCGCATCGAGAGCGGCAGCAGAAACGCGACGATCGGGACGAGCGAGCCGAGCGCGTAAGACAACCCCATCGAGAGCGGTCCGCGCAAACCGGTGTCGTCGGCAACGCGCGGATCGATGCCGAACTCGTCGCGCACCATTTCGTAGAGATAGATGTCGGGGTGCTGCGTTAACCGCTTGACGATCATCTGCGCCTCGTCGGCGCTGAAGCCCTTGAGTTTGTAGTAGGCGACTTGTTCGGCGAACTCGGCCTGCGGGTCGGCCGCCATTTCGCGCTTCTCCATCTCGATGGTGGCCGCGACGACCTCGCGCTCGGCCTTGCGGCCCAGGTACTCGCCGACGCCCATCGACAATGCGCCGGCGAGCAGCGCCAGGAAACCGCTGATGATGACTGCGGATCGCTCGCCCTCGGCCACGCCCACGCCGGTGATGATTCCCAAGGTCGTCAGAATGCCGTCTTGCACGCCGAAAACCACCTCGCGAATGCTGCGCTGTTTCTCGAGCGTTCGCCGCTGCTGCGTATCGGGAATGCGCGGCTTAACCTGCTGCCAGCCCGGAACGTCTACGACGACGCTTTCGACCGAAGGCGCTACGTCCGAGGGATCCAGGGATTCCGACATAATACGTCCTTGAAGTTCGGGCGTACGCTATCCTTTCCCAAAGGAGCACGATGAAAATTCTGGTCCTGCCGGTGCTGCTCGCAGTGGTTTGCGCGGCCGGAGTGCTGCGTCCCGAACCGGCCCGCGCGACCGTGTATCCGCCAAGCGCATCCGTCGGCGACGGCCGGCCGGTCTATTTCGACGCGCACAATCACATCAGCGGCGTTTTGCCGTTTTACGCCTACGCCAACCTTCCGGCGTTCGTCGCGCGCACGGCCGACTCGTCGAACGCCGTGACCTTCGCCGACCGGCTGGCGTTGTATCGCTATCTTTCCGACCAGTGGTATCCGGCCCATGGAGCCGCGCTCGGCGACCGGCTGTTTTCACCGCCCGACGGGCAGCGGTTTTCGCTGGGTGCGCGGGCCGCGCTGACCGTGTATCGCGATCGCGTTTCCGCCAGCGTGAGCGATCTCGATGGAGCGCTCGAACGCGTGCTGACCGCAACGCCCTGGACGGAGTTCGACAGCGCCTATGCGTTTCGCGGCGGTCCGGCCGGCGATTATCTCGCGGCTCGATTTTATGGCGGCGACCGGACGCGGCTGAACGCCGACCTTTGCAAGGCGACCGTGCTGGATCTGGCCGCAACCAACATCGAGATCTCCGAACAGTCGCTTCCGTTCATCGGCGGGTGGGGTTTCCAGAACGGGAAATCCGAACGCCTCGCGACGATTCTGTGCACGCTGGACTCGGCAACCGACCCCAGCGTCAACGCGGCGTTGAAGGCGATGAGCAAGCCGATGCCCGACGTCAAGTTCGTTTTGATGACGCATACGTCGCAACTCGCAACGCTTCCGGGCGGCGCGACCTACAGCGAATGGTCCAAAACGGGGCGCTGCAATCCGGTGGCGCTTCCGGCCGCCCTGCGCACGTCGCCCGCAACGATCTATCACGCACTTCTCGGACAAGCCGACGACGGCCGCCCGGTGGTCGATGCGTCGCGCCGTGCGGCGTTTCTCGACGACGTCGTCGGCATCGATACGGCCGCGCCCGAAACCACCTGTTTTACTCCCGACGGAATGGCCTACTACGAGGCGCTCGCGGCCGCGGTGTACGACGCCGCCAAGGCCCGCCGGCAAGCCGGCTGGCACGGGAAACTGCTGGTGCACACGCACGTCGGCGAGGGTGGCGTCATCGACTACGCGCCGGCGCCCCCCGTCCAGCCGTGGACCTTCGCGAACGTTTTTTCGTCGCTGCCGTCAACGCTGACGAACACCGCGCAGGCGCAGCTGAACGTAACCGCGCTGCTGACCGCCGTTGCGCGGTTCGAAGCCGCCCATCCCGACGCACGCAACTACGTGATCTTCCGGTTCGCCCACGATACGTGGGCCGATCGGCGGCAGGCGACCGCGATGCACGACGAAGGCGTCGAAGCCGACGTCAACTTGGAAAGCAACGTCGCGACCGGAGCCTACCCGCTATCGCGCATGCCGCTGGGCGCTCCGGTCATCCTGCGCGACGAGGTCGATCCGCTGCTGTCCAATCCGGAGGCAAACTTCGCCCTCAACGATCTCTTGCGCATCCTCATCCAGAATCCCGACGACCAACTGCAGGTCGGATCGATTCTCGGCAACGTCTCACTGAAGTTTCTGCTCGAAAGCCACGTCCGGTGTCTGCTCGGCACCGACGCCGACGGGGTGGAACACTCCGACATCGTCAAGGAATACCAGTACGCCTCGGCTTTGATCGCCTACTGGAGCAGCACCGACCCGGCGTTTCGCCCGCTGGCCGGCGGCGTCACCCAGCGTACGCTCTTCGACAACGTTCGCTGGCACCTCGCGAACATGTCGACCGACGCGCCGTTGCCCTACGATGGTTACTCCGTCCCCTGACGGGCGAAGACATGCGGCGAAAGCTGCCCGACTCCTAGGAACTGACCAGCGAGAGCGTACTGGTATCGATCGAATACGTGCCGGCCGAAACCAAGTTGTTCGGATACGCGCACATGACGCTGTTGCTTGGGCCGTAGACGACCACCAGGTTGGCCGGACCACACTGCGTCTGCGTCAGTTGATAGTTCGATAGGAGCGTCGCGCCCGGACTGTTGGGTTGGACTTGGTACGACGTGACCGTCTGATTGTTGGAGTTGACGATCGCTCCGAACACTGCCGCCGATGTCACCCCAATGGCAAACGGACCCCAAAATCCGCCGCCGTAGTAGCCGTAGGCGGGCCCCCAGGCAACACCCCGGTTCCAGCCCCACGCCGGGCCGCGATAGATTGGGTTCGCGACGACCGTACGGTTTACGTTGACGTTGTTGACGTTCGTCCGATTCACCGTATTGTTGTTGACGTTGGTGCGGTTGGCCGTATTGTTGTTGACGTTCGTACGATTGGCGTTGTTGTTGTTGACGTTCGTGCGATTGCCGTTATTGACGTTGCCGTTGTTCGGACGCTGGGCCGGCTGACTGGGACGCTGAGCCGGCTGACTCGGCCGTTGGGCGGGCTGACTGGGACGCTGGGCTGGCTGGCTGGGACGTTGAGCCGGGCGTGCCGTATCCCGGCTTAAGTTAAACCCGCCGCCGCCGCCGCCGGAGGGTCGCGATGCCCCCGCTCGCCCACCACCACCGCCGCCGCCGCGGCCGCCGCCGCCTCCGCGGCCGCCCGCCGACGCGGCCAGCGGCGCTTGGAGCATAAACGCTGCCGCGAGCGCCAACGCAAGGTATTTCATTTCGTCCCCTTGTCGATCGCGCCGTTCACGGTAATGTACGTGCCGCGCTGCGTGCTCAGCGCCATCGTCACGCTGTGTGCCGGCAGTTTCGTCGTCGACATCACGAGATTGTGCGCCTCGCCGGTAAGATTCAGGTACACGGTCCCGCTTTTGAGTTTAATCGGGCTCACGCCGCCGCCTTGCACGAGCGATACGCCCGTTGGAAGGCACACCATAATCTCGCCCTGGTACGAGCAGGCGGCGCGATAAATAATCATCGTGCCCTTCCCATCGGCAGACGTGACGCTCAGCGTCTTTTGGACGACCTGAACCTTCACGTCGCGATACACGTTGACCGATCCATCGGCCTGTTGGATCCGAGCCGTGCCTTCCGCGCGAGCGGCGGCCGGGACGAACGCGGCGATCGCAGCGAACGCAAACGACGCACCCACGACGGCGGCGGCGGTTCGTGGATCGAGTCTGAAACGGGCGCCAATCATACGCTACTCCTTCGAAAAAACCAGACGGCAACGAATCGACCCGCACCTTCGCTTCACCGGCCGTTCGCTCCCCCGTCGCTCCCAACCGGGAAAACGCGCCGCATTTCGAAAAAGAGGAGTCAATGTTCAACGATACGCTCGACGTCGTCGGGGTCGGCAACGCCATCGTGGACGTCATCGCTTCGGCCGACGACGCGTTTCTCGCCGAGTACGGCATGACGAAAGGTTCGATGATGCTGATCGACGAGCCGCGCGCCGAGGCGATTTACGCCGCGATGGGCGCCGCGGTCGTCACCTCGGGCGGATCGGCTGCGAACACGATCGCGGGCATCGCCGCGCTCGGCGGCAAGACCGGTTTTATCGGAAGAGTACGCGAGGACGCATTGGGAGCGGAATTTCGTCACGACATTACGGCCGCGGGCGCCGCCTTCCCGACGCCGTCGGCAAAGGACGGTGCGGCAACCGCCCGTTGCCTGATTCTAGTGACGCCGGACTCTCAACGCACGATGAACACGTTTCTCGGCGCGTGCGCCGACCTGGGTGCCGACGACATCGACGCCGCGCTGGTCGGCCGCGCGCGCGTCACGTATTTGGAAGGCTACCTATACGACGCGCCGTCGGCCAAGAACGCCTTCCACCGAGCCGCCGAAATCGCGCATGCGGCGCGGCGCAAAGTCGCACTAACGCTCTCCGATCCGTTTTGCGTGAACCGCCACCGAAGCGATTTTTTGCGCTTGGTCGAGCGGCACGTCGACGTGCTTTTTGCGAACGAAGCCGAAATCACCGCGCTGTTCGAAACGTCGAGCCTCGACGCGGCGATCGCTCAGCTGCGGCGTCTCACCGAACTCGCCGTCGTCACGCGCGGCCCCGGCGGATCGATCGTCGTCACGCAGGACGATACGATCGCGATTGCGGCCGTCGCGGACGTACCGATCGTCGACACGACGGGCGCCGGCGACCTATACGCGGCGGGCTTTCTTTTCGGCCTCACGCGCGACGCGCCGCTTCACGAATGCGGCCGGCTCGGCAGCCGCGCCGCAGCCGAAGTCATCGGGCATTTCGGAGCGCGTCCGCAGTCGGATCTTCGCCTTCTTCTCACCCAATCGAGCGGGTAAGATCCGCACGATGCTCGCATCCACGCAGTCGAAAAGCGGAGATTTCTCGGTCGATCCTCGCCGCCTCGGGGTGACGACCGCCTATTGCGTACTCATCGGCGTCGCGTCGGGCTTGGTCGCAAAAGCGCTCTTGATGCTGATCGGGTTGATTTCGCACCTGGCCTACGAAGGGACGTTTCAGTTCGGGCTAACCGCGCCGAACCCGCGGCACTGGGGACCCGTTTCAATCTTGATTCCGGTCGCCGGCGGACTGATCGTCGGGCTGATCGCGCGCTTCGGCACCGACAAAATCCGCGGGCACGGCATTCCCGAAGCGATCCAGTCGATACTCACGGGCAACAGCATCATTCCGGCGCGCGTCGTGCTGTTCAAGCCGATCGCGTCGGCGATTACGATCGGCACCGGCGGACCGTTCGGCGCCGAGGGGCCGATCATTATGACGGGCGGCGCGATCGGCTCGCTGTTCGCGCAGTTCTTTCGTCTGACGTCGTTCGAGCGGCGAACGCTGCTGGTCGCCGGCGCGGCCGGGGGAATGTCGGCGACGTTCGGTTCGCCGATTGCCGCCGTGCTGATCGCCGTCGAACTGCTGCTGTTCGAATGGCGCCCGCGCAGTTTCATTCCGGTGGCGGTCGCCTCGTTCGTCGCGTATCTCGTGCGAATTCCGCTGCTGGGCGCGGCGCCGCCGTTTCTGGTCGCCAACCCGCACGTCATTTCGGGCAGCGGATACGGCTGGGCGCTGCTGGTCGGCATCGTCGGCGGCGCCGTCTCGATGCTGATGACCCGCCTGGTGTACGTCGTCGAGGACGCGTACCATCGCCTGCCCGTGCATTGGATGTGGTGGCCGGCCATCGGCGGCGCGGTCGTCGGCATCGGCGGCTGGTTCGCTCCCGACGCGTTGGGCGTCGGCTATCCCACGATCGCGGCGATGCTTAACGGCCATCTGATGGTCGATGCGGTGGTCGCGCTGATCGTCGTGAAGGTCGTCATCTGGGTCGTCGCATTGAGTTCGGGGACGTCGGGCGGCGTGCTCGCGCCGCTGCTGATGATCGGCGGCGCGCTCGGGTCGATTCTGGCGCTCGTCATTCCGGGTCACGATTCGAGTGCGTGGGCGGCCGTCGGCATGGCGTCGATTCTCGGCGGCACGATGCGCGCACCGTTCATGGCCACGATTTTCACGGTCGAGACGACGCATGCGTGGGGACTGATGCCGGCGGCGTTCATCGGGTGCGTCGCGGCGACGGCATTCACGGTGGCGCTCGTTCCGCGCTCGATCCTGACCGAGCGCTTGGCCCGGCGCGGGATGCACGTCGCGCGCGAGTATTCGGTCCATCCGCTCGAACTGATCGCCGTGGGTGAAGTCATGATTCCGCGCGCAAACGTCACCGCGCTGATCGCCGACGAGACCGTTGGCGCGATTGCCGCGCGCCTCACCGGCATCGACGCCGGCCAGACGTTTTCGGAATACCCGGTGGTCGGCGTCCGCGGCGAAGCGGTCGGCACCGTATCGCGCACGCGGCTGCTCGACGCCGCTCGAAGCGGCGACGCGCGCCTCACCGTCGGCGAGATTACCACCGTTTCCGACACGGTGCATCCCGACGATCGCGCGCGGCAAGCGGCCGACGTCATGTCGCGAGCGAATCGCAACACGCTGCTGGTAACCGACGAAAACGGCAGGTGGGTCGGGTGGTTGACGGCCGACGGTCTGCTCGACGCGTGGCGCCGCGGCATCGCGGCCGAAACGCGGCGCGTACGCGTTCGTTCCTGGCGGCGCCCATCGGTTCGCCGCTCGTCCTAAACTTGCCGCACGCGCTGCCAGGCGATCGCTGCGAACAGCCCGATTGCGGCAACTTGCAGCGCGGCGCTGGCGAGCAGCGCTCCCGATGCGAGTGCTCCGGGTCCGCGCGTGTCGAGGATCGGTTCGAAGATTAGTCGCAACGCCAAACCCAGATTGAGCATCGCGTAAGTAAGGCGCACGGCGTACACCGGATACCGGCCGCGGTTTTCGGGAAACTTCTGACGGTTTACCGGTAAAAACCACAACGCAATGCCGATCACGAGGTTGACCAGCCAGCCGACGAAGGCCATGTGCGCGTGGACGATCGAGAGGTAGAACGGAACTGCTATGCCGAGCGCTTTGAACGCCAGCATTCCGGCCCCCAGCACGAACGCTCCGCACAGCCACAGAAGGCTGGTTTTGACGAAAAGGCGCGTTTCAATCGGCACGGTCAGGCAATTTCGCCGCGGGAGCATCCGATTCACCCAATCGCTCGGCGACTCGGACGATTTCGCGAGCCATGCGCGCGAAAATCGCGGCATGGAAGATCGCCACTGCATACCAATAAGCGTAACCGGAAACTCCGCGCGGCTCAAAAAAAGCCGTTTGCGAAAAGATCGTTCCGCGCGCGCCGTCCGATTTTGTATCGAATTCCAACCACGCGCGACCCGGCAGCTTCATTTCGGCACGCAAGCGTAACATTCGTCCCGGCTCGAAAGCCTCCACACGCCAAAAGTCGACGGCGTCTCCGACGCGCAGCTGCGAACGGGAACGCCGGCCGCGGCGCAGGCCGACGCCGCCCGCGATTCGATCGAGCGATCCCCGAAGGCGCCATAACAGGTTTCCAGCGAGCCATCCACGCTCGCCGCCCAGGGTAGAAAACACTGCTGCGATGTGCTCCGGCCGGGCGCGCGTACGGCGCACTCGCCGGTCGATCAGCATCCCCTCGTCGCCGCCGGCGAAATCGCGTGGCGGCGTGCGTCCGTTGAACGCGTCGAACCACGTCGTCTTTATACCGTCGGATTGGAATCGATTCAGCGCTAGCCGAACCGCTTGGCTAAAGCCGATCGGAGCGATTTGCGGGAAGTCCGTCGTCGCGGCTCGGTCGCGAACGACGACCTCGTTGCCGATGCCGAGAATCAAGGGCTGCGCGAGGCGGCTGGGGATGGGCGTGATCAAATGAACCCAGTACGACGAAAGGCGCGGCGTAAAAAACGGCACCACGACGATTCGCCGTTCCAACCCGCGAATCGCCGCATATGTCAGCATCATTTCGCGATACGTCATGACGTCGGCTCCGCCGATCTCGTACGTGCCGTTACGCGGCGGGAGCTCCAGCGCCGCGACCAAGTAGGCGAGGACGTCGGTAATTCCGATGGGCTGACATTTGGTGGTCACCCAGCGTGGAGCGATCATCACCGGCAACCGCTCCGTCAAATACCGCATCATCTCGAAGCTGATCGAACCGCTCCCGATGATCATCGCCGCTCGGAACTCGACGATCGGTACCCCGGACTCGCGTAAGACGTTGCCGACCTCGTGCCGGCTACGCAGGTGCGGTGAGAGCTCGTCTCTTTCGCTCCCCAAACCGCCAAGATACACGATTCTTTCCAGGCCGGTTTGCTTCGCAGCGGATCCAAAGGTGGCCGCCCCGTGCCGATCGACATCGGCAAAAGCCGCCGTCGATCCCATCGAATGCACGAGGTAATATGCGGCCGCACATCCGACTAAAGCTGCCGCTGCCGCCGCGAAGTCTCCGACGTCGCCCTCGACGATCTCAACCCGCCCCTCGAAGCGGCCGCGCAGCCGTTGCGCCGAACGCGCGAAGCAGCGGACTTCATGCCCCC
>DATCGB010000323.1:0-4538 GCA_036509155.1 Candidatus Tumulicola sp.
GCGTCGGCGTCGGTCGGGTTTGGATACTCGGGCGGTTTGACCGGCCAGGGCCTCTACGGCACGCTCGGCTTTTCGGACAACAATCTTCACGGTACGGGCAACACCGCATCGCTGCAGCTCGAAAAGGGTGCGCGCACCGGCGTCGCCCAGCTGTCGGCCGGCGTGCCGTACCTCGGCAGCACGCCGCAGTCGCAAAAGTATAGCGCCAACGCCAGCATCTTCGTGAACAACTCGACGTATTATTATCCGGTTTACGGCATCACCACCGGTTCGGTGACGATTCCATCGAACGCCGGGCAGCAGCAGCTCATTCCGGTGACCCTGTCGCCCACGGCAAACGACACGCAGATCGGCAACATCGTCGCGACCAGCGAATCTAGTGCGGCCGGCGTGAGCGGCGGCATCGGACGCCGCTTGAGCGATTACACGACGCTGGGCTTCAACGTCGGCGCGCAGAAGATTAAGTACAGCACGAACGTACCGTATCCGTACTACTTCCAAGGGTCGCAGCCGAACATCTTCATCGGCCCAAGCCCTAGCCCGATCAACTCGACGACGACCAACTTGAACGGCTCGTTCGGTATCGCCGCGTCGTCGATCGCCAACGTCAATACCGGCAACCCGTACAACCTTAACACCGTCGGACTGAATCTCACGAGCATCACGCTCGACGATCCGTTCAACCCGCGCCGCGGCGTCAAGGCCGTGCTCACGGGGACGGTGTCGGTGCCGGCGATCGGCTCGAACTTCCAGTTCACGCAAGGAACGCTCGACATCGCCAAGTTCTTCCCGATCCTAAAGTCCGCGACGCTCGGCATTCACGGCCTGGCCGATAACTCGACGGGCGTCATTCCACCGAGTTCGCTCTTCACGTTCTCGGACCAGCAAATGCGCGGATACAACCAGGTCTTCTATGCCACCGGTGCGTTTCTCGGGCAAATCGAATTGCGGCAACCGCTCGCACTCGACCGGCGGATTACGTTGGCCGTGTTCGTCGACGAACTCGACTATCAGATCCGAGGCGCGTATCCGCTGCTCAATCCGTATACCAACCGCATCGTCGGCTACCCGGGTAACTGGGTGCTCTACGGTGACTACGGCGCGGGTATCCGGTTCGACGTTCCGCAGCTCGGCCTGCGCACGATTCGCATCGACTTTGCCAAGGGTGCGAACGGCACGCACACGAGCTTCGGCATCGGACAAAGTTTCTAGGCTCCGCTTTCGCTAAGGAAAACCATGAGAATCCGGTACGTATCGACCCTCTTTGCCGCCGCGCTGATTGCGTTCTCGTTCGCCCCCTCGGCGATCGCGGCCGACGTCGTCGACGTCGGCCTCCTCGACCAAGCGGAATTGGCGAGCCTGCCCGCCTTCGTCGGCGCCAACAAACAGCTGGCCGTCTTCAAGAGCCAGCTCGACGGCGACTTCGCCAACCAGATGAAGGGCGCCAAAACCGACGCCGACAAGCAGCGCATCCAGATCGACTTCCAGCAGCGTCTGCAGGACAAGCAGCGTGAAATCGTCGGACCGATTTTCACGCGCGCGCAACTCGCGATCGCTCAGGTCAGCGCGGCCCATAACCTGTCGGTCGTCGTCGACAAGCGCATCGTGATCTACGGCGGCACCGACATAACCAAAGACGTCGAAGCGCTGTTCCTGAGTTCGCAGGCGATCAATCCGCCGACCGCCTCGCCCGCGCCGTCGACTATCGGCTTCGTCGATCAAAACGTGCTCGACAGCCTTCCGAAAGTGAAAGCGGCCAACGATCAGATGTCGCAATACGTGGCGACCGAGAAGCAGATCTACGCGCCGCAGATCAATGCGGCCAAGGGCGACCAGGCCAAGCAGCAGCAGGTCTACGCCGCGTACCAGAAGACCGTCAACGACAAAGAGACCGAGCTGCTCAAGCCGCTCGTCGACGCGACCAAATCCGCGACCGCGGACGTGGCCAAGAAGAAGAATCTGATCCTCGTGGTGGACCGCGCCGACGTGCTCTACGGCGGTACGGACATTACGACCGACGTCCAGAGTGAACTCAGTAAGTAAGAGCCTCGTTTTGGCGATGCTCCTTACGGCCGCAGTCCTTCCGGGCTGCGGCCCGGACGTTCATTCGGCCGCGATTCGCGGAACGGGATACGTGCGTCTCGACGACGTCGTGAAGCACCATCCCCTCTATCCGCAGCTCAAGCAGCTCGACGACGCCATCGCCGCGATCAATCTCGCGGCATCGGGACCGCACGTGCCGCTGTCGGCGGCCCAGTTGCAGAGCCAAGTCAAAACCCTAAATCAACAGCTGCAAGACGCGCAGAATCGGGCCAACAAGATTCTGGGCGAAACGCAAGGCAAGTACGCCAAGCTCGAAGCGCGGGCCGTCGCGCAGGCGCTCGCCGCGGCGGGCGTGAGCGGCGCCGGCCAATATGCGGCCGCGCAGAACAACGCGACGTCGGCGCAGCAGGCGCAGGCCGCCGCACAAGCCGCCAACCAGGATTTCATGAGCTATCAGCAGAGCGTGATCGCGCAGGACAACGCGGCCGCGCAAGGCATCGCGCGCCAACTTCAAACGCAAGCCGCGCAGAAGTTTCGCGCGAAGGCCGAGGAGCTGCAGCAGAACGAAACCGATCTATCGCTGCGTCTCACGCAGCAGGACGCGACGCAGCGGCTCGCCATCAAAACCAAGCTTTCCAACCTCGCGATGGACGACGCGACGCGCAAGCAGCTGCAGCAGCAGCTCGCCGATATCAACGCCAAGGAAACGAAGGCGATGACGACGCAGCGCAGCGCCGACCAGGCGACGCTTTCGGCGTATCAGGCGCAGCTCAACCGCGAGACCAGCAGCGCGATCCAAGCGCAAACCGGATCGATCGGCCAGCAGACGCGGGCGAAACTCGAAGAACGTCACAACGAAGTGAGCCAGCAGATCCAGAGCCTGGGGCCGGCACCGCTGCCGGCAAATCTTCCGAAGGGCGTTCGGGAGAAGATCGCCGCAATTCACAAGCAGTACGCGGCGCAGTTTGCAGCGGATTCGCAGAAAACCATCGGCGACTACCAAGCCACGAAGGCGGATCTCGACAAGCAGTTCGCCGCCATGCACGGCGCCGACGTCGGCGCGACCGGCGCGGCCGCAAAAGAACTCGACGCCCTTCAAAAGCGTCGTGCCGATCTCTACAAACAGATCGGCGACCAGATCAAGCGCGAAACCAATCGCATCGCGAAGGATCAGGGCTTTACCACCGTTTTTGTCGATATCACGGCTGCCGCGGGCGGATACGATATGACGAACGAACTCATCAAAGATGTTGAAGGCCTACACGAGTGAATAAACAGCATACGATCATCCTCATCGCCGGTCTGACCGCGACGCTGCTCGCAGGATGCGGCACGCCGAGTCCCGTGGGTACCGTCGACGTCGCGCGCATCGTCGCGAACTGGCCGGAGTATCAAGCCGATCAGAAACAGCTTCTGGGCGACGAGCAGACCATCGCGAACAGCAGGCAGAGCAACGCCGACAAACAGCGTCAGGCCTCTCAGATGCAGGCCAAGTACGCGGCGATCACCACGCAGCTCACGCAGCAGATCAAAGACGCTGCGGGGAAAGTCGCGGCCGACAAGCAGCTCAAGCTGGTCGTCACGCGCGAAGGCGTCGGCTACGGCGGCACGGACATCACGGCCGACGTGGAGAAGGTGATGAACATCACGGAGAAACCGACCCCGAATCCGAGCGCGAGCCCGTAAACTAGGATTTATGCTCGGCACGCTAGCGGAGTTGGCGTCCCGCGTCGGCGGGCGCGTGGCCGGCGACGGAAACGTCGTCATCGAACGCGTGACGGCGGTCGACGAAGCGGCTCCCGACGCGCTGACCTTTGCCACCGACGACCGATATCTCGCCGCGGCGCTCGACTCGCGAGCGGCGGCGGTATTGGTCGACGCCGCACTCGCGCTACCCAAAACGAGCAAACCGCTGCTGATTGTCGAGAACGCTCGCGTAGCGCTGGCCACGCTGCTGGCCTCATTGCGATCGCCGATGCCGCGCGGACCGTTCCGCCATCCGACCGCAGCCATCGATCCGCAAGCCGACGTCGCGGCCGACGCGTACGTCGGCGCGCACGCCTATATCGGCCCGGGCGCGCGCGTCGGGAACGCCAGCGTTATCGATAGCGGCGCCTACGTCGGCGCGGGCGCGATCGTCGGTGAGTCGACCTGGCTGCACCCACGCGCGTCGTTGATGGAAGGCTGCGTTGCCGGCAATCGCGTCGTGCTGCACGCCGGCTGCGTGATCGGTAGCGAGGGATTCGGCTGGGCGTTCGTCGACGGACGCCTCGAGCGCATCCCCCAAGTCGGCAACGTCGTCCTGGACGACTACGTCGAAATCGGCGCGAACAGCTGCGTCGATCGCGGACAGACCGGCAGCACCCGCATCGGTACCGGTACGAAGATCGACAATCTCGTGCAGATCGGCCACAACTGCCGCATCGGGAAGCATTGCGCGTTCGCCGCGCTCACCGGCCTCGCGGGCTCGACGACGGTCGGCGACTACGTGAAGG
>DATCGB010000324.1:0-2572 GCA_036509155.1 Candidatus Tumulicola sp.
CTGCACGTGTATCACTACGCGCCCTACGAAAAAGTCGCGCTTCGGCGGCTCGCGCAAGTCCATTGCACGCGCGAGTACGAACTCGACCAGCTGCTGCGCGGCGAGGTGTTCGTCGATCTCTACGCGGTAGTGAGGCAAGCGCTGGCCATCTCGGAGGACAGCTACGGCCTCAAGAGCGTCGAAAAGTTCTACGCGCTCGTTCGCTCGACCGAGGTGAAGAAAGGCGACGAGTCGATCGTCATGTTCGAACGCTGGATGCAGACGCAGGACCGGCAGATACTCGACGACATCCGCGATTACAACAAGGACGACTGCGAATCCACATACCTGCTGCGCGAGTGGTTGCTTGCGCGGCGACTTGAAGCGATCGATGCGCTCGCGCTGGATCTGCCGTTCCGACCGGTCAAACGGCCCGACGAACCTTGCCACGACGAGTTCGTCGCGTCATGCCCGTCGTGCGACAAACGGCGCGCCGAAGAACGCGAGGAAGCGCGCCGCACCGATTTGGAACGAATCCTAATCGGCGAAATTCTGCCCCCGCAAACGCCCGACGATTACGCGAGAATGCCCGAGGACCGCCGCACGCGTTATCTGCTCGCCCACCTGCTGGCCTATCACCGGCGCGAAGAAAAGCCGGAGTGGTGGGCCTATTTCGACCGCTGCGAAAACATCGACCGGCTCCGCGAGTTCGACCGCGAATCGATCGCCGGGCTCGTGCTTCGAGAGGACGTCCCGCCGCGGAAGCTGGACAAAAGCTGGGTGTATACCTATACGTTCGAGGACCAGCATCATAAGATGGGCGAAGGCGACTCGCCCCACGATCCGCTCACGCAAAAAAGCGCCGGCACGATCGTCGGCATCGACGAAGACGGAGACGTCAACGTCGTGCAGATCAAGCGAACGGGCAGCGCCGACAAGGCGCGAGCGGTCGTCGCGCTCATCCCGCGCAGCCCTCTGCGAACGGTCGTGCAGCGCGACGCGCTCAAGCGGGTTGCCGAGTCCTTCGTCGCCGGCAAGCTGGCGGAAACGCACCCGGCAACATTCGACCTGCTGACGGCGCGGGATCCGCGGGTCGCCCCGGCCGGCGCGCGCTCCGGCGGGTCGCTGCAGCCCGAGCAGGTCACCGCGCAAACCGTTTCGACCGTCGTGCAGGCGCTCGACCGCAGCTATTTGTTCGTTCAAGGGCCGCCCGGCAGCGGCAAAAGCACCACGGGATCGCACATCATTTGCGACTTGCTCCAGCGTGGCCAACGCGTCGCCATTATGAGCACGGGTCACAAAGCGATTCACAACTTGCTGCACAAAGTCGAGGCGTGCATGGTACAGCGCGGCGGCAGCTTCCGCGGCCTGCACAAGCACAGCAAGTTCAACGGCACGTCCGCCTACGTGTCGCGGATGTCCTCGCCGTTCATTGCTTCCGAAGATTACAAAGAGCCGCTCGATACAATCGGCTACGACCTGGCCAGCGGAACGTCGTGGCTGTTCGCGCGCGAAGAGCTGGTCGGTGCGTTCGACTATCTGTTTATCGACGAAGCCGGGCAAGTCTCGCTGGCCGACACGATCGCCGTTTCGGCGTGCGCCAAAAACGTGGTGCTGCTGGGCGACCCCTCGCAACTGGCGCAAGTCAGCCAAGGGACGCATCCGATGCATGCCGACGATTCCGTCCTGCAGCACCTGCTAGGTGACGCGCAAACCGTCCCGCCGCATCGCGGCATCTTCCTCGACGTCTCGTACCGGATGGAGCCCGACATCTGCGCGTTCATTTCCGATTCGATGTACGAAGGCCGGCTCAATCCGGCGGCCGGCACGCACCTTCATCGCATCACCGTTGCCGGCGAAAAGCGCTCGGGACTGCGCTACCTGCCGGTCGAACATTCCGGCAACAGCTCCAGCTCGCCCGAAGAGGCCGACCGCATCGTCAGCGAGATCTGCCGCCTGCGAACCGGCACGTTCACCGATTCCTGGCCGATCGCACTGCGGGGCATCGAGCAGCCGATCGAAGACCACGACATCATCGTCGTCACGCCGTACAACGCGCAGCGCCGCCTGATCGCGCGCAAACTGAAGCAGGCCGGCATCGGCGTTGAGGTCGGGACGGTCGATAAGTTTCAGGGCCGCGAAGCCGTCGTCGTGTTCTACTCGATGGCAACCTCGAGCGGCGAGGAAATGCCGCGTAACATGGAGTTCCTTTTCGAGCAAAACCGTTTCAACGTCGCCGTTTCGCGCGCGCGAGCGCTCAGCGTTCTGGTGTGCAGTCCGCGGTTGCTCGACATCGCCTGCCGCACGCCCGAGCAGATGGCGTTGGCAAATCTCCTGTGCGCGTTCGCGGAAGACGCGCAACGCGATGGTCCGGCAGCACGAGACGATGATCGAGATCGTTCCGCTCTCGCCTGAAAACGAGCTGCCGGTCGCCGAGCGTCTGCGCCGCCTGATCCTGGCCGAGTGGCCCGATTTGGCAGGCACCCCGGCGAACGACCGGGTGCGCATTTTCGTCGGCGTCGGCCTGCTCTTCGACGTCGACATCGTGGTGGAGATTTCGCTCAGGCGCGATCGCCCGGTCGGTGAATGCCGG
>DATCGB010000325.1:0-12775 GCA_036509155.1 Candidatus Tumulicola sp.
AAAGCGGTTTCACCCGTTTGCCGTCGGCTAGTCCGGGGACCTTTGCGACCACGACGTCGTCGCCCGGTGCGAGACCCGACGTCACCTGAGTCTGCGTATCGGCGACCTTGCCGACGCGAATCGGCCGCTTGCGCGCGACGCCTTTTTCGACGACGTAGACGTACGAGTTCGACCCCTCCTTCATGACCGCGTCGTTGGGGACGACGACGGCCTTGGGAACGTACGACGTCAGGATGTCGACGTCGGCGGTCATGC
Organism: Candidatus Tumulicola sp.; assembly: GCA_036509155.1. Classification (GTDB taxonomy): domain Bacteria; phylum Vulcanimicrobiota; class Vulcanimicrobiia; order Vulcanimicrobiales; family Vulcanimicrobiaceae; genus Tumulicola. Next base: position 256 of record DATCGB010000325.1, read on the forward strand.
CGTCTTTCAGAAAGCTCGGCGACGATTCGAGCGCGATGGTCGTCAGAACTTGTTTGGCAGTGCTGGTCGCATCGGTCGACTTGGTCGCGACCGGGGCGATTCGCGCGACGCGTCCGACGATCGTTTTGCCCGGAAAATCTTGTCCGCTGACGTTCGCGCGCTGACCCGGCTTCACGTTGATGACGTCCTGCTCGTCGACTTGAGCCTTGACGATGAACCCGGCACCGCCGGACATCGTGAACAGCGCTTGGCCGGCGGTCACCGGGTCGCCGCTCTGCAGCGAGCGCAGCGCGTCGTTGGTTTGCGCGGCGACGGTTTGAATCGTCCCCTCGAAAGGCGCGACGATCCGCGTGAAGCCGACTTGCTGCTGATTCTGCGCGTTGAGGATTTGCGCTTTGCGTGCGGCCGCGACCGCGTACTGAACGCTGTTCCCGTTAAAACCCGACACCGCCCCGAGCTTAGCTTGCTCGAGCGCTTGGTTGTAGGCGACCCGAGCCTGGTCCAGTTTGGCCTTATCCGCGTCGAGCTGGTTGCGCGGAATCGCCTTGTTATTGAACAGCGAGAGGTCGGCGTCGTACACCCGCTGCGCTTCGTCCAGCGCCGACTTGTTCGTGTCGACGGTCGCCTGGTAGCCGACGCCGGCGTTTTTTTCCTGGACCTGGGCCGCCGACACGTTTGCGGCGGCGGAGTTATAGTCGGCTTGCGAACCGGCGGCATTGTACGTCAGCGCCGGGTTGTCGATGGTCGCGAGCAGCTGCCCCGCGCTTACCCGATCGCCCGCTTTGACGTAAATATTCCCGATATTTCCGGCGACGAGCGTCGGAATCGTCGCGACGAGCGGACGCATGACGACGCCGTTCTCGGGAAGCTTGACCGTAAAGGTCGTCAGCACGACGCGCTGGGTCTTGACTGCCAATGCGTCGCCGCTGCCGCGATGCGAGGCGAATACCGCGATGACGACGATCGCGATCGCCGCGACGGCCAGGATGATTAAGTTTCGAGTTCGCTTCATTCTTACCTCAGGTCGACGACCGCGCTGCGGGCGTCGTAGGTGCCGATAGACACGCGCAGTTTCACGACGGCGTCGACGTAGTTCACGCGCGCCGCAACTAAATCGGTTACGGCTTGCTCGGCGGCCTGCTGCGCCTGCAGGACGTCGTAGATCGTTTTTACGCCGGCTTTGTACTGGAGCTGCGCGATGCGCGCCGACTCGACGCCGAAGACCGACTCCTGCTTCGCCCACGCGAGCTGCGAGAGCGCCGTTTGTGCGGCGCGATAACTCTCGCGCACGTCCAGCTCGCTCTGCAGCCGCGTTTGGGCGAACGCGGTTTCCGCGGAAGCCAGCTGCGCGTCGTCGTTGACGCGCTCGCTATGGCGGGCGTTGTAATCCACCAGCGGAAGCGAAAACGTCGACACCGCCTGGATGGACCAGAACCCGGCCGACCCGCGCGGCGCGATCGGGCAGGGCGGCGGGAAATATCCGGCCGCGCACTCCTGGTCGATTTGCGACTGCAGCGCGACCGCGCTGGTGGGTGAGAACTGGTTGCCGATGCCGGCCGAAACGGCCACCTGCGGATAGAGTTCGACGTTCCAGCTGCGCCGCGTGAGCCGAGCCGCCGTAACGGCCTCACGCGCCGCGGCAACGTCGGGCCGGCTAACGTCGGCAATCTTTACCAAGGTATCGACGGCGCCGTTGGGCATCGGCGGCTCGGGCACGGTCGCCGGCGTTGCGAAGGGCGTGAGAATGGGCGCACCGATCTGCTGTGCGAGCGATTCGCTGGCGTCGTGCACCGAGGCGCGGTCGGCGACGAGGGCGGACTCGCTTTTGGCAGCCGACGTCTTGGCTTGCAGCACGTCGACCCCGGCCGCGACGCCCGCCTTTTCTTTGAGCTGTGCGACGCTTACCAGGTCGTCTTGATATTTCAGCGTGACCGCGTCGACCGCGACGATCGCCCGTCGCTGCACGATCGTATAAAACGCGTTCGTCACGGTCGTCGCGATTTGATCTTCGACGTTTGCCAGCGTGTTGGCCGCCTGGACCTCCTGCGCGCGCGCCGCGGCCAGTTGCAGGAACGCAAAGCCGCCGGTCGTCAGATTCCAGTTCGAGATGCCGATTTGGGCGGTATTCTGACTGACGACGTTTTGCTGCTGGGCGCCGATGACCGCGAAGCCGCCCTGAAAGTTTGCGCTCTTGGCGAGGAAGCTTTGCAGCGTGCCGTTGACGGTTGGATAGGCCACGCCGCGCTGCAGTGCGAGCGCGTGCTGTGCCTGGGTGAGCGCGGCCCGCTGCGTCGCAACGGTCGAACTATGGTCGAGAGCGTACGAAACCGCGTCGGGCAGGCTCATCGGCGACCCGGCCGCGGCCGCCGGCGCGGCCGGGGCCGCCGCGGCGATCGTTGCGAGCGCCGTTACGGCAATCCAGCGATGCATGCGGCGCTAGCGGGCAGCCATCGCGATGAGGCCGGCCGCGACCAGCAGCCCGGCGATCCCGGTGGCCCAGGCCCAGCCGCGAGAAACTCGCGCTACCACGACCATCGCGCCGATCGTCAGGCCGCAGCCCCACAGCGTGAACGGGTTGAAGGCGGCCAGGAAGGCGTGCAGTTTCACTGCCGAAGCGGGAACCAGCAACGCGAGCGACGGCATCGCCGTCTGGACCTCCGCCTGCGAGTTAAAGCTGTCGGCCCCGCGGACGATGACGATGATTGCCGTGATCAAGGCGTTAAGCGCGAGCACCGGCAGCGCGACGTTCGCCGCGGTCGCCCACAACGTGCGAAACGGCGCGTCGCCCTTCCCGAGCGTCTTGAAAATCAGCATGACGACCGATTGGACCAGCATCGCGATCAACGCGATAATCGGTGCGATGACCCAGACCCAGCGCACGAATCCCAGACTGATGGTGAGATATTTTTGCTGTTCGTCGGGAGTGGCCGCTGCCAGCCGCGGGTTTTCGGCGACCACGCGCGGCCAGTCCGACTGCGTCGCGTGAAGGATTGCCGGGGTCATCAGGTAGCTGGCAACGGCATACAGCACGATGGTGAGCAGCAGCGCCCAACCCCAGGTTGGCGCTGCGCGCAGCGATTCGAACGCCTCTTTGGGGGCGACGATCGTATCCAGCGCCGTCTTTAGGCCGCTGGCCTTTGGCGCCCCCGATGTCTCGAGACCCATCCACAATCCTCGCTTTCCAATAGAAGAGCGCTCCCCGAGTTTCTAGTGATCGGGGCGCCGGATTGTTTCACGGCCGGAGCGGCCGAGCCTGTCGGACGCAAGTCCGGCGGGAGGCGGCGCAGGATCGCTTCGCGGACGCATTCCAAGCGTTCCTCGCGCAACTCCAGCATTCGCATTTCAATGAGGGTCCGCGCGCGACGGAGCGCCCGCGGCGAGAGCAGCTGCGACGGGACGGAAGCGCGCGGGGACGCCCGGGGCTGAGGCGAAGGGCGCTCCTTCCCCAGGGGGCCGGCCCGCGCCGCGGTGAAGACCGCGAGCAACAGCAAGAAAAGAAACCGCATGAGATCCTCCGACGTAACCGCTACGTCCGGATCACACTTCACGCCGGCACCGGCGAAGAACAAGATGAGAGCTTGAACCCGGATACTTTGATCGTCCCCGCGCCTTCGGCCACGCCCTACGTTCGCGTCGTTCCGCTGGGCGGATGCGGCGAAATCGGCCGCAACATGACCGTTATCGAAACCGACGACGACCTGGTGGTCGTCGACTGCGGCCTCATGTTCCCCGACGACGAAATGTACGGCGTCGACGTCGTGATCAACGATTTTACCTACGTGCGCGAACGGCGCGGAAAGCTGCGCGCGGTGCTGGTCACCCACGGCCACGAAGATCACATCGGCGGCATTCCCTATTTTCTTCGCGAGTTTCCGGATACGCCGATCGTCGGAACGCCGCTGTCGTTGGCACTCATCAAGGCCAAATCGCGCGAACATAAGCTGGGCGACGTCGCCTTCGTGCAGGTGCGGCCGGGCGACCGCGTCGCCTACGGCGCCATCGACGCGGAGTTCGTGCACATCAACCATTCGGTAGCGGGAGCCTGTTCGCTCGCACTGCGGACCCCGGTCGGAACGATTTTCCACACCGGCGACTTCAAATTCGACCAAACGCCGATCGACGGAAAGCCGGCCGATTTCGCCCGAATCGCGCGAATCGGCGACGAGGGCGTCCTGTGCATGCTGTCGGATTCGACCAATGCGGAGCGGCCCGGCCATACGCTTTCGGAGCGGATCGTCGGCGAGGCTTTCACGACGATCTTTTCCCGCGCGAAAGGCCGGATTTTGATCGCCTCCTTCGCGTCCAACGTTCCGCGCATCCAGCAGGCCGTCGATCACGCCGTTCGGTTCGGCCGAAAGGTCGCGTTTCTGGGGCGGTCGATGCAGAACGTCGTCCACTTTTCGAGCGAGCTGGGACACCTGCGAATTCCGCCCGAAACGGTCATCAAGATCGAAGAAGTCGACAACTTTCCGCCCGAGCGGATCCTCGTCGTGACGACCGGCTCGCAAGGCGAGCCGATGAGCGGCTTGGCGCGCATGTCGGTTCGCGATCATAAGAAGCTGCGAATCGTGCCGGGCGACACGGTGGTCATCAGCGCGACGCCGATTCCCGGCAACGAAAAGAGCGTCTACAAGACGATCAACAACCTTTCAAAACTCGGGGCGACGGTGATCCACGGAACCGACGGACGGTCGCACGTTTCGGGCCACGGGTCGCAAGAAGAACTCTTGCTGATGCTCAACCTCGTTCGTCCGGAATTCTTCGTGCCGATTCACGGCGAGTACCGCATGCTGATGCAGCACGGGCGCCTGGCCGTGCAAACCGGCGTCGAGGCCGACAACGTGTTCGTCGCCGAAAACGGCGACGTGCTCGAGTTCACGACCGAATACGGCGATAAGGTTGGGAAGACGTACGGGGGCAACGTGTTCGTCGACGGATCGGGCGTGGGCGACGTCGGTGAGGCGGTGCTGCGCGACCGCAAGGCCCTCTCGAACGACGGCATCATCATGGTGGTCGTCGCGATCGATTCGGAGGAAGCGCGCATCAGCGCCGGCCCGGACTTGATTTCCAAGGGCGTTTTTTATCTGCCCGAAGCCGGCGGAGTGCTCGACGAACTGCGGGCCGAATTGCTGGCGAGCATCCAAGAGGTTTCGGTCGAAGGCATGCGCGACGTCAATACCGTCAAGGAACATATCCGCAACGGCCTAGCCAAGGCGATTTACGCGCGCACCAAACGCCGCCCGGTCGTCATCCCGGTCGTATTGGAAGTTTAGCCGGTTAGAGCGTCGACCAGACGTCGAGCTTTCGCACGACGCTTTCGATGACGGCATCGGTGAACTCGGTAGTGGTCGCGGTGCCCCCCAAGTCGGCGGTCGCGATCCCGCCGTGGAGCGATTCGAGGGCGGCTTCATAGATGGCGCGCGAAGCGTTGGCCGCGCGTTTGTCGTCGACGTACGAGAGCACGGCGGCGGCCGCGAGGATCATCGCCAGCGGGTTGGCGACGTTTTTGCCCGCCAGGCGGGGAGCCGTCCCGTGCGGCGCTTCGGCCATGACGACGGCCGGGGTAAAACCCGCGCCCGTATCGGGTTCGTTCGACGCCGGCGCGGGATGAAATGCCAGCAGCACCGATTCGGCGCCGGCGATCGAGCCGAACAACTGCATGACCATGTCCGAAAGACAGTCGCCGTCGCGATTGAGCGATGGGATCACCAGCGGATTGTCGCCGGCGTTGGAGAGCAGCAGCGCGTAGGTTGCGTCGATCAGCTGCGGGTCGTACGGGACGTCGGCATGCCGCCGAGCGGCCGCATCCATTTCCTCTTTCAACATTCCTTCGTATACCGGGCTGACCGTATATTTAGGTCCGCCGAAAACGACGGCCCCCATTTTCTTGGCGTGAACGAACGCGTACTCGGCAACGTAGCGGCAGACGCTTCGCGCGATCGTCTCGGTGCGGAACGCGACTTCGTCGGCGCCCTCGCCTTCGCGCCACTCTTTAGCCCCGTAAGCGTCGCCGACCGCCATGCGCACGACCGATATCGGTGCGTGGATTCCGGCCACCGGCCGCACGCGCGGCAGTTTGCGTCCGGTTCGCACGATCACTTTTCCGTCGATCTGCTCGCGAAGGATGCGGTTGGGCGAACCAACGTCGTCCTTTTGCTCGGGCGTGACCGTGGCCGCCTTGAGACCGAGGCCGTGCGCTACGAGCGCCCGAGCCGCGTCGAACACGACCGCGTTTCGCGTCGCGCGCCGGTTTTCGAGGGATAAGTCGTAGCTCTCGAATGCAAGCTCCAAGTCGATGACGCCGCGGTCCAGGACGCGCAGCGCTTCCAGGAGCAATTCCTGTCCGGTTTGGTCGCCCTCGAGGACGACGAGGGTCGGTACGTTCAAAATGAACTCCTCGTAGGACGACGAAACGATAGATTCCATGGCACGCACGCGCCGTAAGGCGACTGCGAGGACACGGCTCAACCTCGAAATTGTGGGAATCGCCGCAATTGGACTTGCCGTCCTCTGCGGCATTTCGCTGGCAATTCCGCATCATGCCGGCAGTATCGGCGGATGGACCGCCGACGCGCTGCGCCGACTCTTTGGAGGCGCCGCTCCGCTTTTCCCCGTTCTGGTGGCCCTCTTGGGCGCGATCGTCTTTCTCGAAGTTAACGTTCCGCGGATGATCGCCGGGCTCGGAAGCAGCGCGCTTGCGGTTTTCTTGATCGTGGATGCCGCGTTTGGCGCGGGCGGTCCGGGGCCCGGCGGTGCGGTCGGCGCGAACATCTGGTGGGCGCTCCACGCGCTCGTCGGCACGATCGGTGCTTGGATCGTCCTCGCGGTCGCGGCGCTCTCGTTGGCCTTGTGGCTGACCAACGCCAGCCTGAAACAGCTGATCGGCCGCGTCATCGTTTTTGCCGGCGGCCTGCGCGCGCCCGCGCTGCCGAAGATGCCGAGCCTGCGCGTCGGTTTGCCCGCGGGTCACGAGACGCTGCGCGATGCGTTCGCCTTGCCGAAAAATGGGGTCCGCGCGCGCGCGCCCGTATTCGACGACCCGGCGCCCTTCGCCGTCGAGGCGCTTCTTCCGATGGTTCCCACGCCGATGCCGCTCGAGGCACAGGATCCGGTCGAGGCGCAGGATGACGAAGCGGTCGCGCTGGACGGGGAGTACGAACCGGCCGGCACCGCGATTTCGCCGGCGCGCGACTACCGATTGCCCGATTTGGCCATCTTCGATCCCCCGCCGGCCCGAGTCGTCGACGATTCGAACCGCGCGCACGTTTTGGAAGACACGCTAGCGAGCTTCGGCGTCGGCGCGAAGGTCGTGCACATCGAGCGCGGTCCGTCGATTACGCGCTACGAGCTCAAACCCGAGCGAGGCATTAAGATTTCGAAGATCGCCGCGCTGGCCGACGACCTCGCCCTCGCATTGGCCGCCACCAGCGTGCGCATCGAAGCCCCGATTCCGGGAAAGTCGGCGGTCGGCATCGAGATTCCGAACCAAACCGTCTCGATCGTGGCGATTCGCGAAATTCTCGACGCCATTCCCAACCGCGGTCAGATTCCGCCGCTGTGGATGGCGCTCGGAAAAGACATCACCGGCCGGCCGGTTTTCGGCGACCTCGGCAAGATGCCGCACTTATTGGTGGCCGGCGCCACCGGCGCCGGGAAGTCGGTCTGCCTGAACACGATCATCGCCTCGCTGCTCGTTACGGCTACGCCCGATCAGGTGCAGATGCTCATGATCGACCCCAAACGGGTCGAGCTGACCGTGTACAACGGCATCCCGCATCTGATCAAAGACGTGATTACCGATCCGCGGTTAGCCGCCGGCGCGCTGTTCGAAATGACCAAGGAGATGGACTCGCGCTACGAGCGGTTTGCCAAGGCGGGCGTTCGCAAGATCGAGGAGTACAACGCCAAGCATCCCGACGAGACGCTGCCGTACGTCGTCATCATCATCGACGAACTCGCCGACCTCATGCTGGTCGCGCCGGCCAAGGTCGAGACGACCATCATGCGGCTGGCCCAGTTAGCGCGAGCGACCGGGATTCACTTGGTGGTGGCCACTCAGCGCCCGTCGGTCGACGTCATCACGGGGTTGATCAAGGCCAACATTCCCTCGCGGATTGCGTTTGCGGTTAGCTCGCAGGCCGATTCGCGCGTGGTTCTCGATATGAACGGCGCCGAGCGGCTGCTCGGCCGCGGCGACATGCTGTACTTGCCGATCGACGCGCCCAAGCCGGTGCGGGCGCAAGGCGCGCTCATTTCCAACTCCGAGGTGGCGCGGCTGGTCGAGTTCTGGGCGCGCCAGTCGCGTCCGCACAACTTGCTCGACGTCGAGGTGGTTCCGGTCAGCGACGACGAGGTTGGAAAGACGGTCGATCCGCTCTGCTACGACGCGGCGAAGTTCATCATCGAAACGAACTACGCGTCGACGGCGGCGCTGCAGTCGCAGTTTTCGATCGGACACCCGCGCGCCGTGCGCCTGATGAAACAGCTCGAAGATTTCAAGGTTGTCGGACCGCACGAGGGCACGAAACCGCGCAAGATCGTGGTGGGGCTGGCGGAACTCGAAATAATGGCGCCGCGATTGGGCAAGGGCGAAGGAGCCGGACAGCAAGACCTCTTCGCGAGCGGTCCGTGAATCCGTCGATAAAAGCGATCGTCACGGCTGTGGTCGCCTTCGGCCTGTTTCTGGCGCTTGGTTTCAACGCGACGCGGGCCGGCGAACCGGCGCTTTTCGTGGGGTGGGAAGTCGCGCTGGCCAATCACAGTTCGCTCGTCGCATGGTGGCTGACGTGGGTCTGTTATCCGCAAGTGCTCGGTCCGATCGCGGTCGCGCTGCTGGTGGTCGCGTGGCGCGCGCCGTCGTGGCGGTCGCGCATCCTGTTGAGCGTCGTCATGCTCCTGCTATGCTGGCGCGGAGCCGACCTCTTCCAGCATATCTTCATGCGGCCGCGCCGGCTCGACTGGGTGGTGCGTCACGAAACCTCGTTTTCGTATCCGAGCTCGCACGCCGCCATCGCCACCGGCTTCTACGCGCTGTGGGCGGGCATGCTCTACGCCTCGAGCCTGCCCGGCTGGGTCCGCCGGGTCGTGGCCCCGTGCCTGCTGCTTTTCGCGCTGGGCGTGGGCTGGTCGCGCCTGGCGCTGGGAGCGCACTACCTTACCGATCTGCTCGGCGGGGTGCTTTTGGCCGTCGCGCTGGTCGCGGCGGCACTGGCGGTAATCCCGGTAAAGGTGCTTGCGCCCCCTGCGGGGCGTCCGTAGAGTATAGCCGAAGAGACGCAGACCTCCACGCAGTTCAGGAAGGCTCACCGTGACGTACCGCGATCCCATGCTTGTCGAGATCGAACGCAAGGTCGATGCGGAAATCCCGCTTTCGTTTGAGGACGGCCTAGCGCTGTATCGCACGCCCGACATCCACGGTCTCGGCCGGATCGCCCGCAACCGCAAGGAACGCAAGAGCGGCAAGAACGTCTTTTACGTTCTCAACCGCTACGTGAACTCGACCAACGTGTGTTTTGCGGCTTGTACGTTCTGTTCGTTTGCGGCCGACGAGTTCAAAGAGCCGCAGCGGGTTTTCCGGATGACGGCCGAGCAGGTGTTTGCCAAAGCGCTCGAGACCGGAACGAATTTCAATCAGCTCCACATCGTCGGCGGACACGACCCGCGCCAACTCTCGCTGGATTATTGGCTGCCGCTCATGCGCCGTTTCAAAGAGACGCTGCCGCACGTTCAGTTATCCCTTTTCACGGCGGCCGAAATCGAGTACATGGCCAAACGCCACCGCCTGTCGTTTCCCGAAATCATCGCGGCGCTCAAGGACGCGGGGCTGGACAACGTCAACGGCGGCGCCGCCGAAATCCTGGGCGAGAAAACGCGCGCGAAAATCTGCCCGAATAAGGTTTCGAGCGCTAACTGGATCGGGATTCACGAAGAGCTGCACCGCCAGGGCGTCGCCAGCAACGCGACCATGCTCTACGGCCACATCGAGACGCTCGAAGATCGCGTCGATCACTTCATCCGGCTGCGTGAGTCGCAGGAACGGTCGCCCGGGTTCAACGCCTTCATCCCGCTCGCATTTCATCCCGACGGCAACGAGTTATCCTACTGCGGATGGACGACCGGCCTGGACGACTTGCGCACGTTCGCGGTCGCGCGCCTGATGCTGCACAACTTCGATCACATCAAGGCTTACTGGATGATCCAAGGATTGAAAGTCTGTCAAGTCGCGCTGCAGTTCGGCGCGGACGACATGGACGGCACCCACGGTTCGACCGACGAGGAGATGATCTATCACTCGGCCGGAACCCAATCCGGGCAGCACGTCGACGACCGCGAGTTTCGCCGTCTCATAGAAGACGCCGGCTACGTGCCGGTGCGCCGCAACTCGACCTATCAAGAGTTTGCGTGGGATTGGGCGCCGCCGGATCGAGAGCTGGTCGAAGCGTGACGCTGCGCGGCGGGAGAATCCGGTACACCAACGACCTTCCGGTCTACGCGGCCTTCGACGCCGGGGCGATCGCCTACCCGGGATCGCTGCACGCCGACGTGCCTTCGAAACTCAACGCGATGCTGCTGGGCGACGAACTCGACGTGAGCCCGATCAGCGCGTTTGCGTGGGCGGCCCATTGCGACGAGTTGGTGCTGCTGCCCGACCTGTGCATCGGCGCGCGCGACGAAGTGGTCTCGGTGGTGCTCGTTTCGGCCACGCCGCCCGCCTTGCTGGACGGCGTGCCGGTGTACGTCACGCCCGAATCGGAAAGCGGACGCAACTTGCTGCGGGTGCTGCTCGAGCGGCGCTACGGCGTTCGGCCGGCATACGTTACCGACGAGCGCGCTCCCGAGCGCGCGCGCGCCGGCCAGCCGGCACTGTTGATCGGCGACGCGGCGATCGACGCGACCGAAGCGGTCTCGCCCGAACGCATTTACGATCTCGGAAAGCTCTGGCACGAGTGGACGGGGAGGCAAACGGTCTTTGCGGTATGGGCCGCGCGCCGCGACGCCTACGAGCGGGATCCGGATACCGTTCGGGAGTGCGTGCACGCACTTACCGACGCCTACACGTGGTCGCGCTCGCACATGGACGACGTGGTCGCGCGGGCGCAACGCGCTTTCCCGCGCCGCCCCGGATTTTACGAAACCTATTACGGTAAGTTGAATTTCACGTTTCACAGTGCGGCTCAGAGCGGACTGGCGGCCTACTGCCGCGAGCTTTGCGCCATCGGAGCCATCGATTCACTCCCATCGACGATTCCGGAGGCTATCGGTGTTCTCGCTCGCTAGTTTGCTGGACCGCGCCGCGGGCGGCGGCCGGCTTACGTTTGACGAAGGCGTGCGGCTGTACCGCGAGGCCGACCTTCACGAGCTCGGCGCCGCCGCGCACGCGCGCCGCATGGCGCTCTATCCCGGCAACGTCGTGACGTACGTCATCGACACGACCATCAACTATACCAACGTCTGCAACGTGCACTGCACCTTCTGTGCGTTCTTCCGGCCCGAGAAGCACAAAGAAGGCTACACGATGTCGCACGATGTGGTGCTGGAGCGCGTCAAGTACGCCGCCGACCGCGGTGCGACGCAGATCATGATTCAGGGCGGCGTCAACCCCGAACTGCACCTCGAGTGGTTTGAAACGCTATTCGACCGCGTGCGGCACGAATATCCAAACGTGGATATCCATTCGCTTTCGGTTTCGGAAGTCGTCGGGCTGGCGCATATCGAGAATGCGAGCATTCGCGACGTTCTCGCGCGGTTGAAGGACGCGGGCATGAAATCGCTGCCCGGCGCCGGCGCGGAGATTCTGGTCGAGCGCGTGCGCAAACGCATCTCGGCGCGAAAAGTCAAGCCCGACGAATGGCTCGGGGTGATGCGCGAGGCGCAGCTCTTGGGCATGCCGACGACGGCGACGATGATGTTCGGCTCGATCGAAACGCCCGAGGAACGCATCGAGCACATGCACGTCCTACGCGAGCTGCAAGACGAAACCGGCGGGTTCACGGCGTTCATTCCGTGGTACTACGTACCGTTCAAGACGCCGCTGCGCGGCAAGGAAGCGACCGGCCTCGAATACCTTCGCGTGCTGGCCGTTTCGCGCTTGTACTTAGACAACTTCGCGCACCTGCAAGCCTCGTGGCTGACCCCGGGTCTGAAGTTAGGCCAGCTCGCGCTGTTTTACGGATGCGACGACATGGGCGGCACGATCCTCGAAGAGCGGGTGGTGCACGACGCCGGAAGCACCAACGAAGCGACCCGGCGGGACTTGGAAACGCTCGTTCTGCAGGCCGGCTTCACGCCCGTCATTCGGGACACGTATTGGAATTTGCGCGACGGCGTCGCGCTTGCGACGGCGGGTTAAGGAAGCTCCTAGCCGGCTTCGCGGATGGTGGCGGCGCCGAGTACCTCGCAGCCGTCGCCGTCGAGCAGCGCGACGAGCTGCCCCGGCGCCACGGCTCGTTGCGGTTCGTCGAAGCGTAGTTCGAGCGTTTCGCCGGGCAGCACGGTGGCTCGGGCGCCGGCCGGTTTGGCG
>DATCGB010000326.1:0-3515 GCA_036509155.1 Candidatus Tumulicola sp.
AACGGCGCGCCGATTCACAAGCGGCTGGCGACATTGCTGACGACGCGCGAAGCCGAGGTGGCCGCGCTGGCGGCGCAAGGATCGACAAACCGCGCGATTGCGGCCGCGCTGGGACTGAGCGAACGGACCGTCGACCATCACTGCGAGTCGATCTTCGGGAAGCTGGGCATTCGGTCGCGCTGGCAGCTTTCAGCCGCGCTAGCCGAGGTGAGCCCCAGCGGGGAGGCTTAGGCGAATTACCCATGCGTCGCGAGCCGGACCGGTGTATCATGGCGGGACCGGCGGTTGCGGGTTCCGCCCGAGCTTCTAGCGGCACGTGCAGAACGGAGTCTGATGATGCGGATTGCGAAATCGGCCACTCGCGCTTTTGGAGTTCTCTTGGCGATCGGGTTGTTGGCAGGATGCGGCGGCGGCAGCGGCAGCGGTACTTCCCCGGTTTCGCAGCTCGCGCCAATGCCGGCGTTGGCGAATGCCGGCTCGTGGATGGCGCCCGGCGCGAAGAACATGAACTTGCTCTACGTCGCGGACTTGGACCGCAACGCGGTGGTCGTCTATTCCTATCCGGACGGGCGGCCGATGGGCACGCTGACGGGATTCGCCGCGCCGCTTAGCGAGTGCGTCGACAAGGCCGGCGACGTGTTCGTGGCGGACGGCCGAGCGAATAGCGTGCTCGAGTACGCGCACGGCGGCACGGCGCCGATCGCTACGTTTAACGTGCCGGGCTTTCCGCACGGCTGCGCCGTCGATCCGATCACCGGAAATCTCGCTATATTGCACGATCCCTTGAGCAGCGGGCCGGGCGCAATTTCGATTTTCAAACATGCAAAGGGCACGCCCAAGGAATACACGACGCCGAACGTGTTTCGCGTGTATTTCCTGGGCTACGACAACAAGGGGAACCTGTTCGTCGACGGCACCGACATGCACGTTGGATTCGAGTTCGCGGAACTTCCGGCGGGAAGCAAAACGGCGAAGGCGATAACGCTCGACCAGGCGATCGTTTTACCCGGCGCGATCGCGTGGGACGGCAAGCACCTGGCGGTCGGCGACCAAGTATCGATTTTCGGGCCGTCGACGATTTACGAGTTTTCGATTAACGGCGATACCGGGACGGAAACCGGCGCGACGCCGCTGGCGAACTCGTGCGACGTGCTGCAGTTTTGGCTTGCGAATAAAAACGTCATCGTCGCGAACGACTGCTCGCATAACGTGATGTACTTCAACTATCCTAAGGGCGGGCAGTCGATCAAAGGCATCAACGAGCTTCTGCTCGAGCCGGTCGGCGTGACGATCAGCTCGAAGTAAGACGCTTGCCGCGCTCTCAGTCGTAGGTGCCGCGGAGGTACCAGTGCGGGCCTTGGCGGTAGATGCGGTGGAGTTGGCCGTCTTGGAGCAGGACGTCGTACTCGTCGCGGGCGACGGCCTGGGCGCAGCCCGCTTCGCCCAGCTCGACGCGCCACGGGCCGGCGCATTCCAACACCGCTTGGGGCGGATTGCCGACGAAGGCGGGCTCGCCGCGGGTTACGCGCACGTCGATTTCGGTGACGGCCAGCAGGCGCAGCTGGGGAACGATTTCTTCGGCCGGAACGGGGACGGCGGCTTCGAGCATCGGCGCGCGTTTGGGCGGTTCGAACGGGTCGTAGGCGAAGCGTTCTTCGACCGTGTGGGCAACGAGGGTGCGCGCTTTTTGCACGCGTTCGCCGAGGGCGGCTTCGAGGCGCGCGATGGTGACGGCGATCGTTTGGGGATCGAGATCGTCGCCGGCGAACAGCGCGGCGGCTTCGCCTCCTTCTTCCAGTCCGGCGGCGCGTACGCGCAGACCGACGATGGCGGCGGGAAACGTGACGCCTTCGAGTTTGGCGCGCACGACGTCGAGCATCGCGCGATCTCGAGCGGTCGGCGAAGCTAACGGCACGTCGAAGCTGCGGGTTTGCGCGTCTTCCAACTCGACGTCGAGGGACAGTGCGCCGGCACGCTGTCCGCAGCGTTCGAGATCGGCGGCGATGCGTGCCAACAGCATGCGTAACGCAAATATGACTTGCGCTTCGTCGTCGGCGCGGCCTTCGCCGTACATTGAGGCTTCGATCGCGGCGGCGTGGCCGCGCGGAACGAACGGCGTGGAGTCGATACCGCAGGAGAGCGCGTGCCAGCGAGCGGCTTGCGGGCCGAAACGCCGGACGAACGGACCGTGCGGCAGGCGCGCGAGATCGCCGAGTTTGTCGATGCCTAAGAGGCGCAGACGGTCGATCGCGCGCGAATCGAGATCGAGCAGCGCGAGCGGCAGCGGCGCGAGCAGCGCGCGTTCTTTTCCTCGAACGCAGACGGCACCGTCGGTAGTTTGCGCGGCGGCACGCGCGGCAATTTTATTGGCCGCGCTGCCGAGGCGAACGGGAAGTCCGAACGGCGCGAGCGCGGCGCGCGTTCGATTCATCCACTCGAGCGGCGTTCCGGCAATGCCGCGCATATCGACAAACGCGAGTCCGGGGCGCACGTCGTCGACGAGCGGGGAGACGGCGTCGAGCGCGTCGAGAAGTTCTTCCCACTGCTGCGGGACGGCGGCGAACGGATAGTCGGGAATGCTAACGCACAGCAGCATGGGCGAACCTCGAAGTCGGTCGAGCGCGGGGCGTTTCATCGAGACGTGCGAGCGGGCGTTCGCGCAAGACGGCGCCGTCGAGCGCGGTGACGGCGCGCACGCGGGCGGACTGCTGCGCGGCGTGTTGGTGTTTGCGGACGTGCGCGCGCACGTCGTAGCCCGCGAAGGTGCACCAGAGGCCGCGCGTGCCGCGAACGATCAGGCGGTCGAGGGTGCAGTCGAGGCGCAGCGCGGCGGCGGCGGCGAGTTGGGCGGAGGCGTGGGTGACGATGGCGATCAACAGCACGCCGGCGCGGTGGGCGAGGGTGGCTAAGCGATTCCAGACGGCGGCCCGCAGGTTCGGCGCCGTGACCAGCACGAGGCGGCAGGCGCGCGAGCGCACCAGGATGTCGGCCGCCCGAGCGACGGTGAGCGGCGTGCGGGCCGGGGCGATCAGGACGCGGTCGAGGCGGGCGCCGGCGCGGACCAAGTCGGGCGGGTAGAGGCCGCCGTCGTCGACGATCGCGGCCAGCGCACGGCCCGTCACTTGGGCGACGAGGCGGGCGGCGATGCTCCAACGGCCGGCGTTTCCTTCGAGCGTGACCAGCGCGCCGCGCGGGAATCCGCCGCCGAGCAGGCGGTCGAGAGCGGGAATCGCCGACGGAATCAGGGCTTCGAGGGCGAGGCGTGCCGGAGCGGCAGCGGCGCTCGCGTTCAGCCCGGCTTTGAGGGCGGCGAAGGCTGCCCGATGGGACGAGGACGGTTCCAAAATTGGTACGAGCGACGCCATGGGAGCATAAGCGTATCGAACATATGTTCGTATGTCAAGGAGCTTTGCCTATGTAGCCCGCCTGGCCTAAAAGCCGGCCGATCTGCCTGCGGGAGTTCGAGAACCTAAGGTTAGGCAGGCGATGGAATGAGACAGTCGATTGCCGGCCAA
>DATCGB010000327.1:0-3458 GCA_036509155.1 Candidatus Tumulicola sp.
GACGCGCGCGCGCCACGGCTCCTTGGTACGAAAACGCTCGACCTCGCTCCACGACGTGCCGCCCGCGCCGGCCAGATCGACCGCGGCGACGCCGGCGTCGAACAGCGCGCGCACTTCGCCGGGGGCGATGCCCCAGCCGACTTCCTTGACGACGACCGGGAATTCCAGCTGCCGGCACACGCCGGCAATTTTCTCCAGCAAACCGCCGAAGCACGTGTCGCCTTCGGGCTGCAGCGCCTCCTGCAGCGGGTTGAGATGGAGCACGAGCACGTCGGCGCGTAACAGTTCGACGAGTCGCCGGCAATCGTCGACCGTATAGCCTTTGTTGAGCTGCACGGCGCCCAGATTCGCGAAGAGCAGCACGTCGGGCGCCTGCGCGCGTACCGCGAAGCTGTCGAAGGTCGCGGGTGACTCGATCAGTGCGCGCCCCGATCCGAGGCCCATAGCCAGACCGTAGGTCTGCGCGACGCGCGCGAGGGTTTGGTTGATGCGGCCGGCTTCGGGCGTGCCCCCGGTCATGCAGGAAACGATCAGCGGCGCCGCCAGGTCGCGGCCAAGAAGCGGCACCGTCAGGTCGACGCCGGCGAGATCGCATTCGGGCAACGCCTGATGGTCGAACGCGTACGCATCGAATCCCGTTACGACGCCTTTTGCGGTGACGTCGCGCTCGACGTTGATGCGCAGATGATCCGCCTTGCGCGACGGGGTGTGGGAGTCAGGCGACGTGGGCGGCAACGTAGCGCGTGACTTCCTCGAACGCGTCCAGTCGATCGCGAATCGGAATGCAGCGCCGGATCGCGGCGCAGGCCTTTTCGCTCAACCGGCGATCCGAGCAGCCGGCCGGCGCGATTGAACGCGCGCTGCACGGGGGCGGGTGCGCCGGCGATCAGCGCACCCGATTCGATCGCCGCACCGGTCAAGGTCGCGCTGCGATCGCGCAAGGAACGCACGCGCGCCCGCAGCCCGTCGCCGGCACCGCGTTCGATGTCGTTCGCGCGGCCTTCGATGGCCTTCAATACGGCGCGCGTCACCAGCGAGGCAGCCTGCAGCCGCCGCGGCGCGTTGCCCACATCTTGCGCTAGCGCGCGCAACGCCATCGCGTAGAGCGCGTCACCGGCGTTGAGGCTTTGTCCCAGCCCCCAGCGCGCGGCCGGAGTTTCAGACTGGCCGCCGCCGCGCGCGGGCGGAGCGTCGACCAGTGCGTCGTGCAGCAGCATGAACCGATCGAATAAGTCGAAGGCGGCGGCAACCGGCAGCGCATCGTTTAGGTCCCCGCCGCAGGCCGCGCACGACCACAAAACGAGGCTGGGCCGAAGCAGGGGACGCTGCGCTTGCGGAGGGCCGGCCTCTTCAATGATCGTCCACGCAACCGAACGCAGCGGCAGCGCGATGCCACGCAGGTACTCGAGGACCAGAGCGCGATTGTCGCCCAAGGGCAGAGGTTGGGAAGCCAGCGGCATGGGCGGGGCTTTCGCCGATTGCCCCCATCATCCGCCCAGAGGAAACACGCGATGCAGATCGGTTCGGACGAACACAAAGCGCTCTTCTGCCAAACGTTCTTAGACTCACACCGAGCCTACGAACCGGCCGAGCTTCCGTGGCCGGTCCTGGATGAGGTTTCGATCGCACGCCTGCGCGCGATTCCGGTGTGGAGCATGGCGCTGGAAGTCGAAATCAACGCGGGTTCGATGCTAGCCGGATACGCGCGCGGCGAAAAGGATCCGTTGGTACGCAAAGCGCTCGAACTGCAGGGCTACGAGGAGGCACGGCACGGCCGCATTCTGGCCGAAATGATCGGGCGATACGGGCTTAAGGCCAAAGCCGCGGAGCCGACCGAAGCGCCGACGCGAAGCGCGTTCGTCAACTTCGGGTACAACGAATGCGTCGATTCGTTTGCGGGTTTTGGAATTTTTCGGCTGGCCCGCGACGCCCGTGTTCTACCGGACACGCTGACGTCGATCTTCACCCGCGTGCTTGAAGAGGAGGCGCGTCACATCGTCTTCTTCGTCAACTGGATCGCCTGGGACCGCGACCGCCGCGGCTGCCGCGGCCCGCTGCTGCAGGCGATTCCCGCGCTGGCCAGCTACGGCGCCGCAATCGTTCGGCGCGTCAAGGGCGGCTCGGAAATGGCCGGCAGCGGCGACGGCGGCGATGCGCCGCTGAATTTGTTTGCCGACGTGATGAAGGATTTGACGCCGGCGAAATTTTTACGCGCCTGCGTGGAAGAGAACGACCGCTACATGCGCGCCTTCGATCCCCGCCTGCTGCGCCCGCGCGTGATTCCAACCCTCGGGAAAATCGCGCTGGCCGTTATCGAACTGATCGACCGGCTCCGGGCCGCGTTCAATCGCGGCGAAGCGCGAGCCTAAAGACATGCTGCATCACATCGACGTTCACGTTCGCGATCTGGCCGGTGCAAGCAAACTCTTCGACGCACTATCCGCGCAGGTCGGATACCGCAAGCGTTCCGACGAGCCGGACTTCGTGGGCTACGAAACCCGCGACGGCGGGCGGCCGCGCGTCGGGTTCATTGCGGACCCCGAGCATCGGGCCGGGTCCATGCAGCTGGCCTTTGCGGTGGAGAGCCGCGAGCGCGTCGACGCGGCCGCGGCGGCCGCCCGCGCGGCCGGAGCTCGCGCCGTCGACGGCCCGATGCTTAACCCCGAATACGGCGACGACTACTATGCCGTCTTCTTTGAGGACGCCGACGGCAACCGGTACGAAATCGTCGCCGACACCCCCACGGTGTAGCGGTTCGCTACGTACCCGAGCCGAGGCAGGCGACGGCGGTTTCGATCACGCGTTTGGTTTCGTCGGGATCACGGACCGCAATGCAGACGACCCCGGTTTCACGCGCCGGGTAATCGTTGCCGCCTGGAAACAAGGCATCGCCGACGTAGATCATCTCGTCGATCGCGATGCCGAGGATGTCGCGCAGCTTGCGAATGCCGTACGCCTTGTCGATTCCCGGCAGGGTAACGTCGATCGACGTCTCGCCGCCCAGACGAACCGAAAACTGCGGCAGCTGCGGGTCGAGCAGCGCCTTGATCTTCTGCCGCTTGGCAAAATCGGGATCCCATTTTTGCTTCTCCTCCAGCGGGGCTTGCTGACCCAGCGCGGAGTACGTGATTTGACTGCCGCGATCTTCGATCGCTTCGCCCCACGTCTTTTGCGCTTGGAAGCCCGACTTCGCAACCGCGTCTTGCAGCGCCGCGACAATCGTCGCTTTCTGCCCATCGGTGAAATCCTCGGAGTATAATTTCTGCCAGCCGTCTTTGTATTGGAAGAACTTGGTTCCGCAGGTCGGCAGAATCGAGAGACGCTCGAGCGCACTGCTAGCCGGCAACTGCGCCAGGACTTGCTTCTGGAACTGCGGGAGGTCGCCGCCGGAGATGATCGCGACCTGCACGACGCCCAACAGCGACGTTAGCAAACCTGCCATCTCGGCATCGACGGCC
>DATCGB010000328.1:0-14854 GCA_036509155.1 Candidatus Tumulicola sp.
TGGCCGCCGGATCGATCCCCGGCGTCGTGAGCGGCGCGCCGTACCGGTTCCCGGCCTGGACCTGCAGCGATGGTGAGATCGAGAGCTTATCGTGCTTGTAGTTCAGCACGAGCGTTCCGACGTAGGGAAAGTCGAACGCGTTGACGCCCGATCCGATCGGCCCGGGGAAAATGGTAAACGGCAGATACTGCCCGTTCGGGTCGTAGAACGAGTAGGCCGGCGAGTTCCAATAGGGGTTGGCGTACGCGCGCTCGGCCGAACAGGGCGACGGAGCCGCGCCGTTTCGGCCGGCCGGAACGTAACACGCCGCCGCAACTTCGCCGGGAGGAAGGCTGCCGCAGAGCGGCATCCCATAGCGGCTCTTTCCAGCGTCCGCACCGCCCGCAGAGCAGGCTTTGGTCAGCGCGTTGTAAACGGCGATGGACGAGTTGATGGGCGAAAGCACGGTCGTCCCGTTTTGCAGCGTGCCGTATTTCACGGTGGCGTACGTGTACGCGAACGACAGCTGCCCGGAAAGGCCGTTTCGATTGAAGTCGCCCTTGTTGAAAGCAAATTCGAAGCCGCGCGACGTCTGGCTTCCGGCATTGAGTCCGCCGATCAGTTGCGTGATCGGATTGATGTAGAAGTTTTCAACCTGCGCCTGCGTTTGGCGCAGAAACGGCGTGAGTTTGAACGACGCATCGGTGCCCTTGAAGTGGTGCTCGATCGAAAAATCGCTATTGAACGAAATCGATGGGGCGACTTCGTGCCCGGGCGTCGTGAAGCCCAGCGGGTAGAACTGGGCGAGCTGGTTGGGCGAGTTGGCTTCGAGCGTATCGTACTGTTCGTACGAGCTGCTCGGCTGCTCGTTGTACTTGCCGTAGCTGGCACGTAAGACGGTATCGGCGTCGAGCGTATAGGTCGCGCCGAACCGGGGCTGCCAAAGGTTGTAGACGTACTGCTGGCCCGACGCGTTTTGCATCTTTGCGTTTACGTACTGTTTACCGAAGGTCGAGCACGGCGTTTGTGCGTTCGTGCTCCACGCTCCCCCCAGCAGCGCCGTCCGGTCGACCAGGGTAAGCGTTTGCGTGTTGTAGCACGTATCTTGATTGAACGCGTCGAACCAAAAGTCGCGCGCCGCGCCGGTGTTCGTATCGTCACCGGTAAAATCGTAGCGATCGAGACGCAGCCCGATGCTGAAATCCAGTTTATCACTGGGGCGCCACTGGTCGGTGATGGAATATCCGGTAAAGACCGGGACGGCGGCGTCGTGTTCCCCCCACGGGCCGTTTTCGACCACGAAATATCCGCACTTCGCGCCGCCGCACGTCATTCGCGCGGGGTTCGGCGGCAAGGACCCGTTGGCGATCCCCCACATCGACGCGAAGGTCGCCTGCTGCGACGGCTTGCCGTAGGTGATCCCGGATCCGATGAAGTTACTGCAGGTCGTGGCTTTGGCCGGTCCCGAGCCCGACCGCGCTGCGATGTAGCAGGTTCCGCTTGCGAGATCGTTTGGATCGACGAGGACCGCGAACTGATCGCTGTAGCCGTACATCTGCTCGTTGTAGTTGTGCTGTCCGGTCGAGGTCGTATAGGCCGCCTCGACCTCTAAGAGGTTCTGTGGATTCCACTGGTCGGTAAACTGAACGCTCGCGCCGCGAGTGTGCGAAATAATCTCGTAATCGCCCGCATCGTAGTACGCATAGGGCTGGATGGAGTCCATCGCGCCCGTGTCGATGACGTCGGAATAGAACGTGTAGCCATAGACGCGCAGGAACGCGCTCGCACTGAAATTCTTTTGATACTGCAGCTTAAAAATCGACTGCGCGCTGTAGTTGCGGTCGCGCTGATTCATCGAGTCGGGAATGACGCCTTGCCAGACGGCGTGCGGCGCCGACGACGGAAAGAGGTACGGTCCGATCCGCGACGCGTAGTCTTTCGGCAAGAACGTTCCGGTCGGACCGTGGTATTGATACCAGTCGTAGTATACCGGCGGATACGAGTTATAACCGGAGGCCGGCACCGTCGCGAGGTAGTTGATCAACCCTTCGTCATTTATCGAGCTGTACAAGCTCGTGGAGAGTTGATCGTTATCGTAGAGAATCTGAACGTCGTCGCGCAGGCCGCTGCCCTTATGCGGGATCGCAACGTGAACGTTGACGATCGACGTGCGAACCGCTTGCATCGCCGGGGTCGCGCTGAAAATCTGCGGGCCTAACACGAACCCCGGCTGGCCGGCCGCGGAAACGTTGAGTTTCCCGTCGGTGTAGCACGATGGGGGCAGAGCGTAGCGCGACCGCGGGCTCGGGCAAATGCCGAGCTGAATTCCGAACTCGTCGGTGGTCGAAGTGCCGTTATACTGATCGATGTAACGGTGGGCTTGATTGAAACCGCCGACGCCGACGTAGTACGAGAACAGCCGGTCGGGTGTGGATCCGCCGGCTTCAACGTTGAGCGAGTGATAGAACGACGCCAGCCCGATCGACGGGGCGACGCTCGCGTACCCCGGAAAGGTTCCGGTCTTGATAACCTGATTGACGAATCCCGCCAGGCCCTGCGCTTCGGCGTTGGCCGGCGTCGCACCGGTGTAGACCTGCAGTTCGAGCTGTCCGAGCGACGATAGCGAACTGGTCGTGTAGTTGTCGAACGCCTGATTGACCGGGATGCCGTCGAACTCGTACCCGACCTCGTAGTAGTCGCCGCCGCGAACGTACACGCTCTGGGTCGAGCCCGACTGATTGGCCGGAACGTACGCGCCCGGAACGCTGCCGATCGCCGAGTACGCGCTATTGAGGTTGCCGCCGCCGCCTAGGCCGCTCAAACGCTCCTGCTGTTTGGCGCTGACCGAGTAGACGTCGGCGGTCGTTCCAGGCCGCACCAGATCGGCGGAGTTGCGCGACGTAACGTTCGCGATGGTCGCGAGCGCCTTGTGCACCGAGATCGAGAACGTCCGGCGCGCGTCGGCAAGAACGGCGACTCCCGTTTGGGAAACCGAGTCGTAGCCGGCTTTCGCGACGGTCAGCGTGTATTCGTCGGGGGCGAGCGATACGAATGAGAAATACCCGCCCGCGTCGGTTACCGTCGATTCGCTCTGCGACGGGCTGACGACCGTAACTTTCGCTCCCGCCAGCGGAACGTTCGCGCTCGCTTCGGTGACCCGCCCGGTCACCGTACCGGTGGTTCCGGCACGTACGGGCGTGGCCGAAACGGCCAAGCACAGAAGAGCGCATGCCGCGCGCAAGAAACGTTGCTCCACGGTGGCTGTGCGTCGTTCGTTGTATGTTCGACGAAATCCCGCGCCGAAGGGTAGCCGTATCCACGCGCGAACTCATCCGGGTATGCAAACGAGATACGCGCCCTTGTTCTTTGGCCTCGCGGCCGTTGCCGGGCTTGCGTCGTGCGCCGGCCCGCAGCAGTCCTCGTCCGTGCCCCAAGCAAACGCGGCGGGCGCGCATCCTCGGCGCCGGGCGGCTCGTTCCTCACCAATCGGCCACGTTATTATCATCGTTCAAGAGAATCGCACGCCGGACAATCTTTTTCAGGGCTTACCCGGGGCCGACATCGCCTCGAGCGGTCTCAACTCCAAAGGGCAAGTCGTCCCGCTCCATCCGGTGCCGCTCGAAGCTCTGTACGACATTAGCCACGCCCACGCTTCGTTCGTCCACGAATACCGGCACGGGAATATGAATGGGTTCGATCTCGAGTTTTCGTCCGGTCAATGTCCGGACAAGTCGACCTGCGCCTACGGATACGTCCCGCAAGACGAAACGCAGCCGTATCTCGACATGGCCGAGCAGTACGCGTTTGCCGACCGGATGTTTGAGACGAACCAAGGGCCGAGTTTTCCGGCCCATCAATATCTCATTTCGGGGACCTCCACCACCGTTGACGGGGGGCCTTTGCGCGTAGCCGATAATCCGTACGGTCGCCGAAAAGGCAACGGCGGCGGGTGCGATGCGCCCAGTCACGTGCTCGTCAAGACGATCGACGCCGCCGGCCACGTCGGTAATCCGGTGTATCCGTGTTTCGAGCGCCAAACCTTAGCGGACGTTCTTGACCCGGCGGGCGTGTCGTGGCGTTACTATCAGATGGAGCTGGGCACCGGACTGTGGCACCCCTTCGACGCGATCCGGCATATCCGTTACGGTCCGGACTACGCCAACGTCGTCTTCCCTTCCGACACCGTCCTATCGGACGTCGCGCACGGGAATTTGGCCAACGTTTCGTGGGTAACGCCGGACGGCATCAACAGCGATCATGCGGGCAGCGGAGGCAATGGCGGTCCCGCTTGGGTCGCGTCGATCGTCAACGCCGTAGGTGCCAGCCAGTACTGGGACGATTGCGCCATCTTTATCGTTTGGGACGACTGGGGCGGATGGTACGATCACGTCAAGCCGCCAAGCTATAACAGCTACGAACTGGGGTTTCGAGTCCCGCTGATCGTCGTCTCGCCCTACGCCAAGCGCGGATTCGTCTCGCATCGGCAGCTTGAGTTCGGCAGCATTTTGAAGTTCGTCGAAGAGACGTTTGACACGGGATCGCTCGACACCACCGACGTTCGCGCCAAATCGCTCGACGGCGTCTTCGACTTCCATAAACCCGCCCGGGCGTTCGTGCCCATTAAAGCGCCCCCGTTCACCGTGAAACGGTACGCGCCGGACTCAGACTAACCGCCGATCCGATCGGCGCCTGCAGCCCGCTAGTAATGCCTTTCTTCGGCGTCCCGCCGGCCGGATAGGCGAATAGGCCGACCTTCGCCTTGCAGGCGTCCGGCGCCACGACGTACGGTTTCTTAATCGTAAATTGCACGATGTCGCAGGTGTTGCTGAGGAGGGTCGTGCCGACGACCTTGCCGCTTCCTGCGGACACCTGCACCGCGTAGATGGCGCTCTGCGTTATAGCATACTCCTGATCGCCGATCGCTAGTGCATTGCCGGTCCACGTCACCCCACCGGGATAGTTTATCGACTGATCGATCGGGATCGTGGAGAAGCTCGAACTTCCCTTCGCAAGTTCCGCAAACAAAAAGCGGTAGTACGAGTCGTTGCTCAGACCGTCGAGAAAGATGTTGCCGTCGTCGTCGTAACTTAAGAAGAACGCTTGCCAGAACGTCGGTGCGGAAATCGTATGCGGCGATCCGCTCGCGTGCTTGTAAATGGAAACGCTTCCTTTGTGGAAGCCGGTGTCGAACTCGTTCGACACGGCGAGGTCTTGCGTTAGCGGATTGATCGTGCAGCCCACCGGATATTCCCCGGGGTCGCTCAGGGTTTTGCTCGGTTGCGTGGCGCCGTGCGCAAATACGACGATATTCGACGCCCGCGTATTGGTCACGTACACGTTCCCGGACTTGTCGGAGCACTCGCCTTGAGGCTCCGCAAAGCCGGTGAGAACTCCGGCGGGCGCGCCCCCCGGGAACGCGTACACGTCGACGTCGTCCGTCCCGGGATCCGCAACGTACAGGAGGTCCTGGCCGGACGCTCCGGGCTTCATGTGCGAACTCCGGCGGTCCGGCCGTACGATACCGGCGCCGCGGGAAACGACCGACGTGCTTCGCAAACCGAGCGTTCGTGCGGAAAGCCGGGAGGATGAAAGCGCTGGAGCGAATTGGCCGGTCTGGGTCGGGGCAGGGGTGGGACTGCACCCAACGAGCAAGGCTACCAGCACGACGGGGCCACGGAGCAATCGCATCCAGCCTCTTTCCTTCAAGCAAGCGAAACGGCCCTTGCGAAATTAGCGCGGTTTGCCGAATTCCCTCCGTATCAAAGCCGGAACTTTTTCTTGTCTGGAAGAACGTGGACCCATCGCTATCTTTTTTTATTGGGGACTCGACTCATGAGATACGCCGCCTTGCTTGCGTTCGCGCTGATCGTTTTCGTAGCTGCCTGCGCCACGCAGCCGCAGTCGCCCACGATACCTTCGACCGCCGCTAGCGCCGGTCTAGGGAGGCATCCGGCTAAATCGACGCCGATCCAGCACGTCGTCATCATCTACCAAGAAAATCGAACGCCCGACGATTTATTCCAAGCCATGGCCGCGGAGGGAGCGGACATTCAATCATGGGCGATCGACTCGAACGGCGACAAGGTCAACCTCAAGCAGGTTTCGTTGGCGACTTCCTACGATCTCGGGCACGGCCATGCTTCGTTCATAAGAGACTACGATTGCGGAAAAATGGACGGGTTCGACTTCGGCCTAGCGCCACAGTTTCACATGCGTCCCTTCTCCTACGCTCCGCTATCGGAAGTCCGTCCGTACGTCGACATGGCGAAGCAGTACGTATTCGCCGACCGGATGTTTGAAACTCAACAAGCCGGCAGCTTTCCCGCGCATCAAGAGATCGTCAGCGGCACCGCGTCGGGACTCCCCGAAACGACGTTCAACGTGTCGAGCGATCCGTACAGCAGTAAGACGCTCAAAAAAGTACCCGCCGGTTGCGACGGGCCGGCGCTCGGGGCGGTCGATACGATCGATCCTTCCGATGGGTCGGCGGGACCGACGCCGCGGCCGTGTTTTAACCGTCCGGTGCTTACCGACTTTTTCCCTCAGCGAGGGATAACGTGGAGATACTATCAGAACGGATTGGGGCCGGGCCTGTGGCACGCCTTCGACGCGATCAAACACGTTCGTTACGGGCCCGACTACGCTAACGTCGTCACGCCGCCCATGACGATTCTTTCCGATATCGCGACGAACGCGCTTCCGAACATGTCGTGGGTCATGCCCGCCGACTCGGACCATTCGGATCATCCCGGGAATAGGAGCGCCGACGGACCGTCCTGGGTTGCGGCCATCGTCAACGCGATCGGCGAGAGCAAGTATTGGAACACCACGGCGATCGTCATAACGTGGGACGACTGGGGAGGCATGTACGATCACGTTCCTCCCCCGATGATGAACAACTGGTACGAGCTGGGATTTCGCGTCCCCATGATCGTCGTCTCGCCATACGCAAAACGCGGATACGTTTCCCACGTGCAGTACGAGTTCGGCAGCATCCTTGCCTTCGCGGAAGAAACGTTTGGAATACGAAAGGGCGCGCTGAACGCCTCCGACGCTCGCGCCAACGATTTGAAAGACGCTTTTAACTTCAAGCAGCATCCACGCCCGTTCGTCGCCATCAGCGCCCCGCCGTTCGTACCGGGGAAGAAATCGCCCAGCATCGAGAATGCCGAGGACCCGGATGGCGACAGCGGCGTTGCGCCGGCAACGGCGTGCATGACCGGCCGCCGCTACTAGCGCATGCGACATGCATTCGCGCTAGCCGCGTTCGCGGTAAGCGCGTTCGGACTGCCGGCCGCCGGTTTCGCGCAGGCCCAACCGGCCGACGCTCCGTCGCCCTCCCCGACACCCAGCGCGGCCCCCGACCCGCGGCGCGAACTGCTGCTCCAAGCCGGCTACACGATCCCCAAGGTCTACAACAACTACGCCAACGGCGTGACCGGCACGGGATTTTCCTACGTGTTCTCGGGCGCGTACCGATTCGGTCAGTGGGCCGTCAAGTTCGACCAGCGCACCGACTTCTTCAATACCGTCGTCAACGTGCCGGGGCCGCCCGCGGGAACGGGATTTTCGACGCCCGACGGCGGCTATTCGGTCGTACCGCCGTTCGCGGCGCGCAACACCAACTTCGACGTGCGCGCCGAACGTCTTATTTTTCCGGCGACCATCTACGCCGGGCTTAGTTACACCGAGACGTCGACGTCGTACGGGTATCCGACGCTGCGAGGCGTAGGTCTCGGACTCGAACAATACAGCGATTTCAGACCGTTCGGCGTCTACGGCAGCATCTTCTACTACCCGAACGTTTCGGGAACGTTCGTGCAGACCGATCGCACCAGCCCCAACCTTGGCGGCTCGTTTCCCGTGCACTTTTCCCAACTGAAATACAGCGTCGAGACGTCGCTGCCGCTGACGCGCGACTTCTATGCGTACGGCGGCTACGGCGGCTATCGCATGCTCACCGGCACGAGCTCGGTTCAGAACGTCGAGGGGCCATACGTCGGGTTGGGAACGCGGCTCTTTCGCGGCGGAGATGCGCAAGACGAACCCAACACGCTCAAAATCGTGCAGACGGTTCCGAACTATCGAGGGTACGTCGAGGGGGCGGTTCGATTCGGAGGCGAGAACGCGGTCGGCGCGATTCCGGCCGCGCCCGACGGCGCCGGGTCGTATCAGTTTTCGGCCGCGTATCGAGGCGGCCCGTGGGCCGCAACGTTCGATCTCCACAACGACACGTTCGCTTCGATGAGCGATCCGGTAACGCCGATTACGCCGCTGACCGAACACGATACGATGGCCGAGTTCCGCGGACTCGTTTCGGTAACGCCCCACGACCTCTACCTCGGACTCGGAGTCCTGCATAAAACCAACAACAACGGCTACAGCCCTCAAACGGGCCTTGGACTGGGCTTCTCGAAGCTCCCGAACCTCGTTTCGAGATTCAGCGCTTTCGGCTCGGTCTTTTTCTACGTCGCCGATGCGACCCTCAATGCGGGCGGGACCAGCGTCGCTGAAAGCCGCCGCTATCTCGTTTACGACTACGGCGCCACGTATCGAGCCCTGCCGAACGCCTATCTCTACGTCGGCTACTGGGGCTATCACGGCGAGCCCGCTAACGGAACGATCGACGAAACGCACTCGGCACCCTACGCCGGAATCGGCTTTCGCTTCTAAGGAGGCCGCACCACGCTGGAAGGAAAGCGTGGGTTCGCCGCACCCATCACGAAGGAAAACCGCTTCGACGCGCCTGACCTGTTAGGGCATGAAGCAACCCGGCGACGGTGCGAAGGTCTCCGCGCCGTCGGGGACGGTGACGTTCCTGTTCAGCGATATCGAAGGAAGCACGCTACGCTGGGGTCGCGACCGTGCTGCGATGCAGGAAGCTCTGCGCGTGCACGATCGCCTGATGCACGAGGCTCTCGCAGCGCACGCCGGGCATGTCTTCAAGACGGTCGGAGATGCGTTTTGCGCGGCTTTTACGACACCGGAGTCGGCCGCTGCAGCCGCTTACGATGCGCAGCGCGCCCTGAACGCTGCTGACTTTTCGGCCGTTGAAGGGCTGCGCGTCCGGATGGCGATCAACACCGGCACTGCCGACGAGCGGGATGGAGATTACTTCGGACCTGCGCTGAACCGCGTCGCGCGGCTCTTGTCGCTGGGTCACGGCGGCCAGGTTCTACTGTCGGGCGTAGCCGCGGATTTGGTACGCGAGAATCCGCCGCCGTACACGAGCCTCCTTGACTTGGGCGAACGCACGCTCAAAGATTTTGAAGGCCGCGAGCGCGTCTATCAACTGGTTGCGCCGACGTTGCAGCGTGAGTTCCCCGACCTGCGCACACGCAAATCCGTGGCCCCGTGGCTGGTTCCCGACGCGATGCGCACGCGATACTTTGCAGGCCGAGAGCAGCTCTTAGCTCTGCTCGGCCGGCAACTGGCGGAGCACCATCGCGCGGCGCTGAGCGGACTCGGTGGCGTCGGCAAGAGCCAGGCTGCAATTGAGTACGCCGTGAGGCATCGCGCCGACTATTCCCACGGCATTTTCTGGGTCGACGCCGAAACGGAGAGCGGACTAACCAGCGGTTTTGTCAAAATAGCCGATGCGCTGGGCTTGCCCGAAAGCGCATCCAGCGATCACGCGCAGGTCGTCCGCGCTACGCTGGATTGGATGAGCGAACACGATTGCTGGCTGCTAATACTAGACAACGTCGAGGACCGCCGCCAGATCGTACGGTTCGTACCGCCGCATGGCAAAGGTGACGTTCTCCTGACGTCCCGCGAGCCGGTGTTTCAAGAGTTGGGTATTGCGCGCGCTCTCGAAGTCGGCGACCTGGCTAGCGACGAATCGGTGCGATTTCTCCTCACGCGAACCGGACGCGTGGAAAGCGAGGCCGCCGAACGCGACGCCGTTAGCCAGTTGGCAGCGGATCTCGGAAACCTGCCGCTCGCCCTCGAACAAGCAGCGGCCTACGTCACGGAAACGGACGTCACCTTCGCCGATTATCTAAGCGCATTTCGCAAACGGCGAGTCACCTTGCTTGAAAAATCGCGCCAGTTGGTACCACGCGACACCGTAGCCGTCACGTGGGCGGCGAACTTCGAGGCTGTAGACCGCATTTCATCCGCAGCGACCGAGGTTTTGTCGGTAAGCGCATTCCTCGCGCCGGATGCGATTCCATTCGAGTTCCTTCTGGAAGGAGCGCCAGCTCTTGGTGCTCCGATCGCCGAGACGTTGCAGGATCCGGACGAGTTGGCGATCGCCGAACTGTTGCGTCCGCTCGTCCGTTATTCGCTGATTCGATCCGATGCGGCGGCGCGCTCGTACGGCGTTCATAGACTAGTGCAAGAAATTGTTCGCGAGAAGATCGGCGAAAACGAACGGCGAAAGTACGTCGATCGGGCTGCCGGCGCACTCAGTGCGGCGTTCCCTGAGGTCGAATTCGCGACCTGGGCGCGATGCGATCGGCTCGTCCCCCCCGTCGCATCGGTTGCTGCTTGGCTGGATGCTTACGGCTCGTTTTCCGCCGCCGGCGCTCGGGTTCTTCGCAGCGCCGGACGGTATTTGATCGAGCGCGGCCGTTACGCAGAGTCCGAGGTCCTGTACGAGCGGAGTTTGGCGATTGCCGAGCGCGCGCATGGATCCGATCACGCCGAGGTAGCGGCAAGTCTCCACGGCCTTGGGAGCGCGCGATTGGAACGCGGCCGATACGCGGAGGCGCGGCCGCTGCTCGATCGGGCGCTGGCAATGCGGGAGCGCGCGCTCGGGGTCGATCATCCCGATGTCGCCGCGACCCTTTACAACCTCGGGCTCGTTGCGTCAAGCCTGGGGCAATATGCCGAGTCTCAGGGGCTCAATCAACGCGCACTGACGATTCGCGAGCGAGCGTTCGGGCTCAACCATCCGGCCGTCGCCAACAGTCTCACCAACCTCGCACACGTTCACAACTTACAGGGTCGGTATGGCGAGGCCCAGAGACTCAACGAGCGCGCGCTGGCAATCCGCGAAGGGGCACTCGGACCCGATCATCCTCACGTCGCACTTAGCCTCTTCAACCTCGCTGGGCTCTGCGCGACTCAGGGTAAATACGCTGAGGCCCAGCCGCTGCACGAACGCGCGCTAGCCATATATGAAAACGCCCTCGGCTCCAATCACGAGGATGTCGCCCGCAGTCTCAATGCACTTGCCGAGCTTAGCTTGCGACAAGAAAGGTACGCCGAAGCGGAGACGCTCTACCGTCGCGCGCTAGCGACGTACGAGACCGCCGTTGGGGATCACGATGCCTCCGCGAGCAGCCTCGACGGCCTTGCCAGTCTCAATTTAAAACAAGGTCGTGCCGCCGAGGCAAGAACGCTTTACGAACGGGCGCTCGCAACGCGAGAACGCACACTCGGGCCCGATCACCCGGATGTAGCGCGGAGCGTCGATGGCCTCGCGAACGTTCGCTTGAGCGAAGGAAGATTCGACGATGCCGAGGCGCTGTTCGCTCGCGCCCTGGACATCCGGGAACGCGCGCTAGGTTCCGATCATCCCGACGTGACGCCGAGTCTCCTTGGCTTAGCTTCGATTCGCAAGCAGCAAGACCGCGACGCCGAGGCTATCGCTTTTTTCGAACGCGCAACGAACATCAGGGAACGCAGCTTTGCCGTTGACGATCCCGAAATCGAGGAAATGCCGAAGCGCCGTACGCGCCCTTCGCGCTAGAATTGCAGCTCAAGCGAGTACATCCGCCGCCCGTGCGCTTCCGGGCTGGGATTGGCCATCGCGGGGGTGCCGGCAATTACAGCGGAGTCTTTTACTTGCTCGAGACCGGCGATCCAGGGGTCGCAGGCGGCGGCGGGCGTAATCGTTCACCAAAGCGCGTTCCCGCGCGGTCGGCGAAGGCAGCATGGACATCGCTTTGATCAAGAATTCTTCCGAAGGTTACTAGAGCTCGACATACTTCGGCTGTCTTTAGGAGAGGGTGGGGATATCGTGCGCGATTCTGACCCCCCAGCGGCGATCGGGGTAGATTGTTGTTAGGTCAAGAGGCTTCGGTTCAGCAAGCAAAGTGACGTACTGAAGAAAGTCACCGGTAAAGACTCTTACTATGCTGACTGTGACTATCGTATGCACGATAGCAGCAAGGTAAGTCAGCAGGGCCTCTGTGACTTTTGCGGCGTTCCGATTCCGAACGACAACCGCAATCTCTCTTATGCAAAACGGACAGTTGCGATCTTGGAAAGTGGCGAATGGTATGAAATCAATGACGCGGGTGTATGAGGCGAGCAATTGGGGAACGTGCAAAGCCTGCGCTGAGCTGGTGTCAAAGAAAAAGAGATCCGAATTGTAGAAGCGCGGCGCGGAAATGATTGCGAGAGTTAATCCGAAGACGAGCTCGGTCGGCCTCACATCGGCACACAACGCATTTTGGTTAGGTTACGCAAACCTGGATCCCATGAAGGACCCGGCGAACGTTAGATGCGGGCGAGTCAGGAAGCGAGTTCGTTAAGGATGTGCAATCGCGAGGGCATAAGCAAATAGCCGCCTCGCAGCCACACCGCCGATCATCTCCGGCCACCAGAGGGGGGGGTCAGAATCGCGCACGGTACCCCCTATCCCCTAAAACTGGAGGAGAGGGTGGGATTCGAACCCACGGAACGCTCATCGCGTTGAAGGCCGCGAGCGCAAACCTTAACCGGCGAGGCCGTCGCGCGCTCCTGATAGACCCCAAGCCGGAATCTTAGCAGACGGTGCCGAGCGCGCAGGTGGCGAGTATTGCACCAAAAACGACGGCGCGAAGAGCCTTTCACTTCCTTCCCACGGAGGGGTCGTTCGAGGCGCGATGCGTTATTTCGCGACGATTGTAAACGGACCGGCGCTGTAGCTGTCCATCGAGACGCCGCCCGCGAACCGCAACCAGAACTTGTAGACGCCGGCCGGCAGCGGTGGAACCACCATCTGCATGTTGGGACCGACTAGCGAGTTGCTGGCAATTCGCCGCCCTTCTTGCGCAAGATCGTAGGTGGTATAGTCGTTGATCTTCGAGCCGCGCAGCATCGGGTGCAGGTACACGTACTGCAGCGTCTGCGCGTTGATGAAAACGGCTTGGGCTGCGGCGTTCAAGAACGGCACGAGGTCCTGTG
Organism: Candidatus Tumulicola sp.; assembly: GCA_036509155.1. Taxonomy (GTDB): domain Bacteria; phylum Vulcanimicrobiota; class Vulcanimicrobiia; order Vulcanimicrobiales; family Vulcanimicrobiaceae; genus Tumulicola. The sequence goes on from DATCGB010000328.1 coordinate 13,099, forward strand.
CGGGCGAGCCGCCGCGCGTAACCTGCAGGTAGAGAATCTCTTGGCTGTTGGCCGGGAACGTGTCGCGTTCGAGCGTGACGACGTAGGGACCGGCGCTGGCGACCTTCGTCGGTGCCGTCGACACTGGCTCGTGCGGCGCGGCCGGCGGAAGGGGCGTACTCTTGAAGCGGAAGACTTGGCGCTTCATGCCAATTGGAATGCTGTCGGAGTAGAGATAATAGCTGCGGTGCGGATCGGCGGTGAAGTCGCCGCTTACCGTGCCGGTGCCTGTGTTGTAGGCCGTGTCGAGGTACGCGAGCGTCGCGAAGTCGTCGCGGATGATGATGAGGTGCATCGAATTTTGCACCCTGACCGCATAATCCCTCACCGGGGTCGTGCCGTCGGATTTGAACAGGCGCACCTTGATGCTCGCGGCCGGGCCGACTCCGTGATGCGCCCAGCCTTTGGCGATCGCCTCTTGCGCGCCGCCCAGTAGTGCGAAGACTCCCATCTGTGCGTTCACCTGCGAATCGGCAGCGGCGCGCACGGCACGCGCCGCGCCGAACGCGAGCGCGCACGCGACGGCGGCCGCCAGTGCAGACGCAACGACCTTGCGGCTCAATCGGCGACGCGTTCGACCTTCCACGTTTCCTCCTCCATCGGCTGTAGTACCCCGTAACGAGCAACGTCTCGAGACCTCGTGCATGGCGGCGCGCCCGTTCTCATTCGGCATTCCCGCCCAACCCAGCGTCACCTCGTTGAACGCCAACTCCGCGTCCGGCGCCAGCCCTCCCGCAGGAATCGCTCGGGCGACTTCCCGTGCGGCACGCAGAGGTTAACGCGTGCTCGAACGATTCGCTCCCGCTCGCCATAAGATTCTTCTACGTAGGCGCAACCGTCGGCCCTGCTCTCCAAACCCGATTGAGGTCTATCGACGTACTATGGCCAGTCCCAAATGAGGCCTTCTGACGCCGCACCACTGCAACCGGATAGTCCATACAGTATGAGTGCACAACCGCCGATCGCGAAGAGCAGCAGACCGCCGGCGACTATATACAGAGCCATTCGGCCCGACGGCCGCTTCGTACTGCGGTTTGCGGCGATGAACAGCGCCAACGTGGTGGCGAGGAAGACCGCGAAAAGAGCCCACAATTTCGCCAGGAAGGCCGCTTTGCTGTGCGGGCAGTACCGCGACGAGAGATCCTGCGCAACGGCCACCTGCAAGTGATCGATTGCAAGGAAAACAACACTATATGGGGGTGTCATGAATTAAAACAAGCGACTCGACGAGCACCAAGAGAAGCCGAAGAATGCAACAAAACCGGCGGCAGCGGCGAGGAGGAGAAACAGCGCCGCACCGATGTAGAAAGAGACACGAATTGCCGCGACCTTGCTACCCGAATGACCCGTGGCGATCAATCCGAGTGCAGCGCTGCACGACAGAGCGACAACCGTCCAAATAAAGGTCAAAGTAGATGCGCCGCGACTCAGGCACGTGAACGTCGTAAGTCGCGCAGCAAGGGCACTGGGCGCACCGAGTCCCATCGAGTACGGTGCCGAAGCGTAACAAGCGTAGAAGACGACGAACCCGAGCGCTCCCGTGCACAGTGCAAAAAACAGAAGAGCGGCCGCCTCGAAATACCTTCCGCGCCGGCGTACTGCTAATGCGCCGCCGGCGAGAGCTAACAGCAGGCACCACAGCCACGTGAAGGCATGCGCGTCTTGGCGCACGCAGTACCGGGATCCCAGGCCCGAAATTACGTCCACGGCGTGAGGA
>DATCGB010000329.1:0-2914 GCA_036509155.1 Candidatus Tumulicola sp.
CGTCTTCGGAGGATGCTTCTCGGGGTGGCTCTCATCGGCGGCCTAACGGGATGCGCGAGCTCGATCCAGCAATGGATCGTGACCACGCGCGTGCAGCAAGGCGCGGCCGCTTTCGAACGCGGCGACGTCCGGGGCGCGGAGGTATCCTACCGTTTGGCGTTGCGGGTCGATCCGAAGAATTCGCCGGCCCGCGCGGGTTACGTGGGGGCCGCGGCGGGCCTGGCCCAGACGCAATACGCAAAGGGCAACTTCGACGACGCGCTGGCCACCATCAACGACGGTCTGGCCGTCGACCCCACGAGCGTGCGGCTGGCGGCCCTCAAGCGGACGATCGATCAGGCGCGCCTCAAACGCGAGATCGTCATCTCGAACTATCCGACCTACCACGAGGCCGGCCTGCAGCTGCAGCACGCGTACGCCCAGCTCGACGTCACCAACAAGCTCTTGCTCAAGAGTCTCAAGCGATTCGGCTACACGTTCGATGCCAACGATCTGAGCGATGCCATGAAACGCAACTACGAGCTGCAGCTCGACATCGCCAAGAACGCGGGCCGCCTGGCGCTCTACCGCCAACTCGTGACGTCGGGCGTTCCCGAAACCGGATCGCAAGGCGCGTCCTCGAACGGCGCGTCGCTATTACCGCTGCCGTAGGAGCTTGTAGGTACGAGAATGGAAGCCTGGTTGGATTCGCTCCCGGCCGCGGTGGCCGGACTGGTGGTCGTGGGCGGGTTCCTCGCGATCACGCTCGCCGTCGGTTACTCGGTCGACGCGATCGCATCGCGCGAAGTTCGAATCGCGCACAACGACCTGGCCGGGTTCATCTTGGCGGTGATCGGCGTCATCTACGCCGTACTGTTGGCCTTCGTGACGATCGGCGTGTGGGAGCGTTACCAGCAGGCCGAGGCGCGCAGCTTCGACGAGGCCGGGCAACTAGCGGTCGTCTATCGCGACGCCGACGTCTTTCCGCGGGGACGCGAGCTGCGCGCGCTGATCCGCAACTACACCGAGACGGTGATCGTCGACGAGTGGCCCAAGATGCGGCAAGGCAAAGAGTCGGCGAAAGCCGACGCGCTGATCGAACGCATCGACCGCACGATCCGCTCGCTCCCGGTCACGAACGACCTTCGCCAGGACGTGCACCAACAGGTCCTCCAGGCGATCAACACCGCGCAAAACGATCGCGACGCCCGCCTCTCGGAAGACGCCACCGGAATCCACGGGCTCATGTGGATGGTGCTGATCGCGGGCGGCGTGCTGACCGTCGGGTTCACGTTTCTCTTCGGCTTTCGGCATAATGCAATGCAGGTGCTGATGACGGGTTCGCTCGGCCTACTGATTGGATTGGTCCTGTTCCTGACCGTCGCCATGAACTATCCGTATCGCGGCACCATCTCGGTCGAACCCGACGCCTTTCACACGGCGCTGCGCACGTACGACGCGATTGGTCCGTGAGCCGCGCGCGGGCGGCAGATCCCGCGCCGATCGAGGAAGGCGCGGCCTTTGCCCGCGCGGTCGGCGGTTCGGAACGCGTGCCAGAACGCGTCGGCGTGCGGCAGCACTTTTGCCGGATTGGTTTCGTAGACGATCCAGCGGGCCGAGGGATCGAGCACCGGAAAGCGCTGCAGCCACGCGCACAGCCGGGCGTTGCGCCGCAGCCGTTCGTCTTCGATCGAAATAAAATAGCGCGCGCCCTTGCGGATCGCGCTTTCTTCGTCGAACGGCGTCCACAGCGCGGGGTCTTCTTCCCAGCCGAAGCGGTCGATGTAATATTGGACGTCGGGTCCGTAGTGTCCGATGACCACCATCGCGTGCTTGTCGAGGATTGCGTCCAGCCGCACGGCGTCGCGGTAGGTTTGGGCGTTGAAGCGATAGTAGGGCGCCACCGCGGCGCGTCCTTGCAGCGTCACGATCAGGCCGAGTATCGGTACGAGCGCGAGCAGTGCGATGCGGGCGGCCGGCGCCGCGCCCGACGCGCGCGTCGCGTGAACGAAGCGCGCGATCGCGCCGCCGGCGACCAGCGCGCACAACGGCAGCAGCGGATACAGATAGTAGTCGACCGGTTCGACCGTCACCACGATGAAAACGTAGGCCAGCGAGGCCGCCAGCCAGGCCCACAACAGCGCCTTGCTGCGAGCCCGCAGCCACGGCAGCGCGGCGAAGGCGCCGATCGACGCGATAAAGCCGGCTGGCCCGAGCATGGTCTTCCAGAGCATTCCCAACGCGGCGAAGAACGCCGCCCACTTTGCGCCGAATGCGGCCGGGCCGGCAAACGCGTCGCGCAAACCCGGCAGGACGTGCAGCAGCGTGATGCCGCTGGCCCAGTGCCATTGCGCGTACGAGGCGACGCGCCGGTCGTACAGCCAAACGATCAGCAGCGGTACGAACACGAGCACGACAATCGCGCTCGGCCGGGTGGCGAGCCCGGCGCGCAGGCGCTGCGCGACGACCGCGGCGATTGGCAAAAGCCCGATCGCGGCTACCGGCTTAGCGAGGTACGCCAGCGTCACCAGGGCCGCGGTACGCGCCAGCGCGCGGGGTGCGAGGGTCGAGTCTTCGAGAAGAAACCGGGCCACGGCGTAGAGCGCCGCGGTAAGAAAGAACACCATGGCCGTGTCCGGCATGAACGTTCGGCCGTAATAGACGCTGCCCGGAAACACCGCGAATAAAAACGCCGCCGCCAGTCCGGCGATCGAACTGGCGAACAGCCAGCGGGCGAAGTAGGCCAGCGCAACGACCGTCGCTAGGCCGAAGCCGACCGTCAGGAGCCGCCCGAATATCTCGTGGATGCCGAAAATTTTGTAGAGCGTGGCCGCCAGGAACGGGACGATCTGCAGCTCGAGCTCGACGTAGTTGGGCGGCGGGCCGTTGTAGGTCGTCTGCGGGTACATGAAGTTGTATTGCAGGCGGGCGAAGT
>DATCGB010000330.1:0-9763 GCA_036509155.1 Candidatus Tumulicola sp.
TGCGCCTGCTGGGCCGTCTTGGTCAGGGTTGCGACCAGCATCCCCAAGCCGATGCCGGAGAGCATGCAGAGCACGGCGCCGGCGAAGACCACCAGCACGCTGCCCTGAAACGGGACGCCGAAGACGAAGCGGATTGCGACCAGCGCGATCGTCCCCATGATCAAGAGCAGCGTGAAGAGCGGCGTAATTTTCGCAATGATGATCTCCGTCGTCGTCGCCGGCGACATCAAGAGCTGCTCGATCGTGCCGGCCGATTTCTCTTTAACCATCATCGTCGACGAGAGCAGCGAGCCGTTGAGGATCAGCAGCATGCCCAAGATGCCCGTTACCATGAACCACGATCCGACCAATCCCGGGTCGTAGAGATAATCGGTCTTCAGCACGACGATGCCGCGCGTCACAACCGGGCGCACTCCTGGGGGCGGGCGCCGCACGTGAATGCCGCCCATCGCCAACTGGCTGGCGTACGAACCGAGCACGCCGGCGACGTAGCCCTGCCCGATTGCGGCGGTGTTCGCGTTGGTGGCGTTCATGAAGAACTGCATGGTCACCGGGAGCCCGCGCTGCAAGTTGCGCGCGTAATCGTACGGAATCACCACGCCGGCGTCCAGTTCGCCGCGGCCGAGCGCCGCGCCCAAGTCGTCGACCGACGAGTAGTATCCGCCCAAACGGAAGCTCTTGCTCTCGGTCAGCGCCGCGATCACCTCGCGGCTTTCCGGCGTCGCGCTCTCGTCGACGACGCCCAGCGGAAGGTTCGTCACGGTCGCGCTGAGCACGAAGCCGAAGACGAGCAACTGGATCGTCGGCGCTCCGATCGCGACGAACGCGATCCGGCGGTCGCGCCGGGCTTGACGGAATTCCTTGAGGATCAGCGCGCGAAAGCGTTCGAAAAACACTTTTATCGGCCCCTAGTCGCGCAGCTGCATGGCGCGCATGTTCCACCACGCAGCCGAGTAGAAGACCGAACCGATCAGGCCGATAATGCCGACCTTATACCACACCGCGGGCCAGCCGCCGCCTTGCAGCAGCGCGTCGCGCACGACCTCAATGTAGTAGCGTCCCCAGACGAAGTTCGACCTCCAGCGCAGCGCCGGAGGAATGTTTTCGATTGGAAAGAGCAGTCCCGAGAGAATGAAGACCAGCAAGAATCCGCCCAGCGCGACGACCGCGACCGCGCCGAGCTGGTTGGGAATCGAGGCGCCGACCATCACGCCGAACGAGGCCACGCAGAAAGCGTAAAGGATCGACGCGACCACGAACGGCGTCGGATCCCCGGCGAGGTTCAAGCCGAAGTAGGTGAGCAGCAGCGCCATCAAAATGACCGCTTCGCACGCGAAGACGACCATGATCGCTACGATCTTTCCGAGCAGATATTCGTGCGCCGAGATGTTCGAGACGTAGACCTGTAAGATCGTCTTCTCTTCGCCTTCCTTCGACACGGCGAGCGCGGCGAGCAGCGTGGGGAACAGCGTCAGCGCCAGCACGAAGATGCCCGGTCCGTAGAACTTCTTCGAATCGCGGCCGGGATTGAACCACAGACGAATCGCCGCGGTGACCGGGGCCGACCGGCCCGGCGCGGCGAGCCCGATGTTGTACGAATTGACGACTTGCTGCGCGTAGCCGGAAACTTGCTGGGCGGTGTTGGCGTCGGAGGCGTCGACGAGCAGCTGCACCGCGGCAGGGCCCCCGCGCGTCATGTCGCGACCGAAATGCGCGGGAACGATCAGCGCCGCCCGCGCGACGCCCGACGAGAGCGCGCGCTCCGGATTGGCGTCGACCGACCACGGCACGATCTTGAACGTCAGCGAGGCGCGAAAGGCGTCGAGCAGGCGGATCGACGCCGAGGAACCGTCGAGGTTCTGCACGACCATCGGCATCTCGTCCACGGTCAGCGAGATGGCGGTGCTCATCAGGAGCAGCAAGAAAGCCGGAAGGACGAGCGCGAGGATCAGTGCCATGCGGTCGCGCACGATTTGAACGAGTTCTTTGCGCGCCTGCGCGAGGACGCGGCGCATCAGGCGACTTCCTGCGGCGCGCGCACGCGTTCGACCGCTTGGATGAAGACGTCTTCGAGCGAGAACGGAATCTCGCGGGCGTCGAGGACCGCGACGCCGTCGCTCTGCAGGCGTGCCGTCGTCGACCGCAAGCCGGCCGCGACGTCGTCGACGACGACGTGCACGCGATCGCCGAAGACCGAAACGCGCCAGCGCTCGCCTTGGGCTTGCAGCAAGTCGGCCGCGCGCTGCGGCTTGTCGGTGCGAAACTCGAGCAAGTGTCCGGGCTCGCGCGCCTTGATCTCGCTCGGCGATCCTTCGAGCACGAGCTTCCCGGCGGCCATGAAGCCGAGACGGTTGCACTGCTCGGCCTCTTCGAGGTAATGCGTCGTGACGAGCACGGCCGCGCCTGCGTCGGCCAATCCGACGATGACGCGCCAAAACGCGCGCCGCGCGATCGGATCGACGCCCGAGGTGGGTTCGTCGAGGAACAGGACGCTGGGCTCGTGCATGATCGACGAACCAAACGCGACGCGCTGCTTCCAGCCGCCGGGCAAACGGCCGGTGACCTCTTTTTGCTTCCCTTGCAGGCCGGAGAACTCGAGCACCCAGGCGATCTTCTCGGTGCGCTCGGCTTTGGGCACGCCGTAGACGCCGGCAAAAAAGTCGAGATTTTCGTCGACCGCCAAATCGTCGTAGAGCGAAAATTTCTGCGACATGTAACCGATCTGCTGGCGGACGCTGACGTCGCGGCGGTGACGGCCTTTCGCGCCGGCCAGCTGCACGACGCCGTCACCGGGATCGAGGAGACCGCAGAGCATCTTGATCGTCGTCGTTTTGCCCGCGCCGTTGGCGCCGAGCAGTCCGTAGATTTCGCCGTACCGCACGTCGAGATTCACGCCGTCGACGGCGACGAAGCTGCCGAACTGCTTGTGCAGGTTCGTCGCGCCGATCGCGATCTTGCCGCGCAAGCCGATGTGGTCGCGCCGGGCCGGAAACGCCGACTCCATCGTGTCCTGTCCGGATGCCCGCAGCGATGCGACGAAGACGTTCTCGAGCGTCGGCTCGTCGACGCGAATCTCGTCGACCTTCAGGCCGGCGGCCTGCAAACTGGTTGCGACCGCGCGTTCCACCTCGCCGGCTTGGTCGTCGCGAGCCAGCACGTCGAAGTGGTCGCCGAAGCGCTGGACGTCGACGACGCCGGCGTCGTTCTCGATCGCCCGCAGCGCGCTCTGCGCGGCGCGCAGATCGTTCGGACGCACTTCCAAGCGTTTGGCGCGCAGGCTCCGGCGCAGACCGACAGGGGTCTGCAGCTCCCGGATCTCGCCGAGGTGCATCAGCGCGATCCGATTGCAGCGCTCCGCTTCGTCGAGATACGGCGTCGCGACCAGGATCGTCAAGCCGTCGATCGCCAAGCGCGTGATCGCGTCCCAGAATTCGCGCCGCGAAACCGGATCGACGCCGGTCGTCGGTTCGTCGAGCAGCAGGACTTTCGGCTGAGGGACCAGGGCGCAGGCCAACGCGAGCTTTTGCTTCATGCCGCCGCTGAGCTGCGCGGCCAGCCGGTTGGCGAACGGGCGCATCCCGAAGAGATCGAGATAGTGCAGCCCGCGCGCCGTGATTTCGTCGGGAACGGCCAGCCGCAGATCGCCGACGAAGCGAATGTTCTCCATCACCGTCAGGTCCGGATAGAGGCTAAAGGCCTGCGTCAAGTAGCCGGTTTCCAAGCGTGCGTCGCGCGCCGACTTTCCAAAGACGTCGACCTCGCCCGAGGTCGCGTTCATCACGCCCGCGAGAATCTGAAAGGTCGACGTCTTACCGGCGCCGTCCGGCCCGATCAGCCCGAAGATCTCGCCCCGTGCGACGTCGAAATCGATCCCGCGGACCGCTTCGAGATCGCCGTAGGCTTTGCGAAGATTCCGAACGCGAATGACGGTCTCGCCGCCCGGGTCGAGGGGTCGACTCACCCCCGCAGTTTGCCCGGCCACGATCCGTTCACGAGAACCTCGCCGTCGGCCGGCATGCCCGGCTTGGCAAATCCAAAGCCGTTCTTCAACGCGAGCTTCACGCCGAAAACTTGCTTCACGCGATCGTCGCGAAAATACGTGTTCTCGGGCGTAAACGTCGCTTGCGGATCGATGCGCAAGACGTACGCGTCGAGCGGTTGTCCGGGATTCGAATCGAGAAAGATGCGCGCCGGTTGTCCGAGCTTGATCTTGCCGATGTCGCCTTCGGGAATGAAACCGCGCAAATAGACGCGATCGAGGTTGAGGAGCGTCACGATCGCCGTTCCGGCCGGCACGACTTCGCCGGGCTCGGCGGCTCGCACCATGACGGTTCCCGAAAAGGGCGCGCGAATCGTCAGATCGCGCACGCCCGCCTGCGCTTCGGCGAGCGCTCCCAACGCCTGCCGTTCTTGGGCGCGAGCGGCTGCGATTGCGGATTGCTGCGAGGCGACCTCGCCTTGGATCGCATTCGCCTGTTCCCCGCGAATCGCCGGATTCGCCAACCCGGCCTTTACCGCGGCGGTCGCGCCCTGGGCCGATTGCGCGTTCTTACGGGCCGCTTCGACGGACGCGGCGGCTTGCTGCGCGTTCGACACGGCTTGATCGCGAACGGAACCCGAGACGTCGCCGCTCGCGTAGAGCGCGGTGGCGCGTTTTTCGTTTGAGACCGCGAGGCGGTACAGCGCCTGCTGCTGTTCGAGCAGGGCTTGCGCCGCGGCGACTTGCGATTCGGCTTGCGCGACGTGACCGGTGATGTCGGTGCCGGCCTGTTCCGTCGCCAGGTTCGCGCCGCGCAGTTGCGCCTGCAGTACGGCGGTTTGCTGCCCGGCGGCGTCGGCGCGCGCGCGGGCCGCCTGGACGGCGGCGCGGGCCTGATCTTCCCGCGCGCGAATCTCGGAGTCGTCGAGCGTCGCGATCACCTGACCGGCTTTGACGCTGTCGCCTTCTTGCACGTAGATCGCGCTGATGCGCCCCGGGGTCTTCGCCGCGATCGCGGAGTCGTCGCCTTCGATGCGTCCGCTCAACGCGACGACGTTAGCGGGAACGCGCTCCGCGAAAAACAGCAGCCATACGCCGACCGCGACGACGACCACGGCGACGATCGCGACGGGAACGAGCCAACGACGGTTCATGAGCGCGGCGAGTGAAGGAGTGCGTCGTCCAAACGACGGACGAGGAGGGTGCCGCTGTGGATCGGCGGAGAGGCGTGGGGAATCAGAACCGTGGCAAGACCAGTCGGTGCGCGCATCCGCACCTGATACGCGAATGACGCAAGAGTGTCCCCTCACGCGAATTGTCTTGGCGAGCGGTTCGCCGCGGCGTCTCGAACTGCTGCGCTCGCTCGGATTGCGGGTCGAGGCGGTGGCCAGCGGCTACCACGAACCCGATCTGCCGGGGGTCAGTCCCCGGCTGTTGGCCGCGGCGCACGCCCGCGAAAAGTTGGCCGCATCGTTGGGGAGCGCGAGCCGCGCGGTGCGGCTTACGGTGCCCGTCGTCGCGGCCGATACGGTGGTCGACCTCGACGGCCTCGCGCTCGGCAAGCCGGTCGACGGACGGGACGCCGCCCGTATGCTTCGCTTGCTTTCCGGGCGGGAACATCGCGTTCACACCGCCTTTGCGCTGGCCGTGCCGGGGCGTGACGCGCCGGTCGAGGAGGTCTCGACCACCCGCGTGCGCTTCTACGCGCTGGAGGATGCCGAAATCGACGCCTACGTGGCCACCGGCGAGTCGCTCGATAAGGCCGGCGCGTACGGCATCCAGGGGAGTGCTGCGGCGCTGGTCGAGGCGGTGGACGGCGACTTTTATACGGTCGTAGGGTTTCCGGTCGGGCGTTTCGTTCGAGCCCTGCGGCGGTTGGGATTTTCGCTGCCGACCGCGAAACCCACGGCACCCTGACCGCGCCGCGAGCGTATCGCGTCGGGACATCTCAGAACGCTAGGAACCTAGGGGTCGCCGATCTTTACCTACCGGGACGAACGCAGACTTTTTGCGCTGATTGGCATCATCATCGTGACGGCGGTGGTCGCGCTCGTGCAGATCAACGCGGAACGAACCAAAACCGAAAGTCCGATCGCGACCGTCGCGACGTCGTTTTTCGGTTTGGCTGAGACCGCGCTTTCGATCACCGCCGGCGGCGTTCGAGCGGCCGCGACGGCGGTCGCGTCGCTGCCGCAGCTCGCCCGCGACAACGCGAAACTGCGGACGGACAATCAGACGCTGACCGTCGAGAACGCGCGGCTGCACGAACTCGCGGCCGGCTACGCGGCCGAGGCGGGCGTGCGCATCGCGGTCGATCTCTACCACGGCATCGAAGCCCGGGTGGTGGGTTTTCCGCCGGAAAACGAGTCACGCGCCGTCACCATCGATCGCGGCGCCAACGCTGGGGTTCGTCGGGACGACGGCGTCGTCTCGGTCAACGGCGTGGTGGGCCGGGTCGCGTCGGTCGGCCCGTTTTCGAGTACCGTCATATTGATCACCGACTATACGAGTAGAATTCCCGCGGTGGTGCGGAGCGGCCGCTGGTGGGGAATCGCACGCGGAAATCTCAGCGGCGTACGGATGGAATACGTGCCGCAAGACGCCCCGCTGAAGGCCGGCGACGTGATCGTCACCGGCGAGGGTCGCTCGTTTCATTCCGGCGTGCCGATCGGAACGATCGCGTCGGTCGAGCGCGGCGACGCGACGCTCTATCAGACCGCGATCGTCAAGCCGGCGGTCGACTTAGGCGCCCTCGATCGCGTTGTCGTCGTCCCGCGGTAAGCCCCACGTCGCGCCGTTCGTCGGGCCCGCGTGGTACGTCGCGGCGGCCTGGCTTGTGGCTGCGCTCGTCGCGCAGGCGACGGTCGTTCATTTTTTTGCCGTCCGCGGCGTCGTCCCGAGTCTGGTGCTCGTCGTCGTCGTGTGGTATGCGATTCGCGTCGACGTCATTCGCGCCGCCGCGTACGGTTTGGCCGCCGGCCTGTGCGAAGACGTTTTGGCGCCTCAAACCGGCGCCGCGTGGACGATCTCGACGCTCGCGATGGCGAGCCTCGCGAGCGTCCTTTCACGCGGATTTTTCGCCGATTCCATCCCTTTAGTCACGCTCGTGACGATCGTTGCGACGCTCGTTCGCGGGCTGCTGTTCTGGACGATCATGTCCTTCGAGGGCTATCCCGGCGGCTTGGCCGCAATGCACCTGCGCCAGGCGCTCGCGGCCGCCGCGCTCAACGCCGCGGTCACCATCGCGGCGATGCTGGTCGCGCGTCGTTTTGACGTGCGCGAGGCATGAATTCGATCCGTCCCGGTTTGAAGAAGGTTGTTTGGGAACGTCCGCTGTGGCGAGTCGTCGCGTTCATCGCGGCGATCGTCGTCGCGCTGCTGCTGCTGGTCGGGCGGCTGATCCAAGTGCAAGTCGTCGACGGCGACAAGTATCGAGCCGCGGCGCTCGCCAATCAAGTGCGGTTGATTCCGGTCGCGGCGCCGCGCGGGATCATCTACGATCGGCACGGGACGGTGATGGTGCGCAGCCGTCCGTCGTTCGTGGTCGGATTGATTCCGTCGGAAGTTGCCGACGTCGACGGCGAGCTCAAGCAACTTGCCGGCGCGATCTCCGTGGACGCGGGGACGCTGCGAACGCGCCTGCTGCATCACCGCGGCATCGACTACCGCAGCTTCGCCGGCGTCGTCGCCGGCGAACCCTACGGGCCGGTCGTGCTGGCTAAAGATCTCCCGGTCGCGGCGGTCGCGCGTCTCTCGGAACTCCTGGCCGAACTGCCGGGCGTCGACCTCGAAGTGCAGCCCGTCCGCGACTATCCGTACGGACCGCTGGGTTCGCACGTGTTTGGATACGTCGGTGCGATCACCGAACGCGAATACGAGCGCCTCAAGCGCGAAGGTTATTCGCCCAACGACGTCGTCGGCAAGGACGGATTGGAAGCGGCGTACGACCGGTATCTGCGCGGAGTCCCGGGCGGCCAGCGCGTGATCGTCGATTCCAGCGGTGCGGTCGTCTCGAGCGTATCGTCGAAAGCGGCGGTTCCGGGCGACACGCTGATCACCAACATCGACTGGCGCCTGCAGCAAATTGTGGAACAAGCGCTCTCACAAGAAATCGCCACCTGGGGGCACGGGCGCAAACTTTCGGGCGCGGTCGTCGTCGAAGATCCGTGGACCGGCGGCATTTTAGCGCTGGCAAGTTATCCCAACTTCAATCCGGCGGATTTCTCGGCCGATAAGTTCAAACGCATTCGCTACTACCTGACGAGTTCGACCGAACCGCTCTTCAACCGGGCGATCGCGGCCGCGACGCCCACCGGATCGACCTTCAAGATGGTGACCGGCTCGGCCGCACTTACCGAAGGGGTCGTCAAAGTCGATCAGGTCGTCGACGATACCGGCGGGTGGAACTGCGGCGGCTATTACGCGCGCGACATCGCGGCCGGCGGTCTGGGCAATACGACCTTCGTGCCGGCACTCGCGGCGTCGAGCGACGGGTATTTTTTTCGCCTGTCGTGGTGGCTGGGCAACGCCCGCCTGCGCAAATACGCGCTCGCCTTCGGATTGGCGGCCAAGAGCGGCATCGACCTGCCGGGCGAAAACGAAGGCAACTGGCCGACCAACGCGTGGGAGATGCGCACCTTCGGCGTGCCGATGGAGCCGAGCGAAGCGTGCTTTCTGGGAATCGGCCAGGGCGCGATGCAAGCCACGCCGTTGCAGATGGTCAACGTGGCATCGACCGTCATCAATGGCGGAACGCTGTACGTTCCTCAGGTCGTGCGCGAAATTCGCAGCGCTTCCGGGCATCTGGTGAAGACGTTTTCACCGCAGGTAATTCGGCAAGTTCCGGTCACGCAAGCGTCGCTTAAAGCCGTGCGCGAAGGCATGGCCAAAGTTACCGATCCGGGCGGCACCGCGTACGGTTTGGCGATCGACGGCCTCAAGTATTCGGGTAAAACCGGCACGGCCGAAACCGCCGGCGGCAACGGGCCGAACACCACGTGGTTCATCGCCTGGGCCCCGACCGGCCATCCGAAACTCGCAATAGCGGTGTTCGTCGATCGCAGTGGTGGTTACGGAGCTTCGGTGGCGGCCCCGGTCGCGCGCCAAATTCTCGTGCGCTATTTCAAGAAGAAGCCCTAACCGGCACCTCGGGGGTCAGCAGCGCTAACGTCGCGGCGATGCGGGCGTTGCGCTTGTCCGGATGCGCCGCGAAATAGGCATCGACGGTTGCGGCGCAGCCTCGGCTCGTCAGCGTGTGGGCGGCGGCTAGGACGACCGCCTCGGACGGATCGCCGAGCGCTTCGGCGAGGACGTCCAAACTGCGTTGGTCGTCGAGTGCCGCGATCGCAAAAATCAACTCGCAGCGCGCCGATTCCGACAGATCGGCAAACTCGTGGCCGGCGGCGTGGGTCCAATCGGCGGGCGGGGCGCTCGCCGGCGCGGCGCGTTTGCGGCGCGCTTGCAACGCGAAGACGGCAACCGCCGCCCCGATGAGCACGACGGCGGCGACGACGACGGCCGCAGTCACGAAACGGGCGCGGCGTCGAGCAGCGCGGCGCGCACCTCGTCGAGCGCGCCGTCGAGCGACGCGTCGCGTTCGCGCTGCAACGCGTCGAGGAAGTCGGCCGACTCGAGGTCGGCAAGCCCGTCCAGCCGCGTCGCCAGTAGCGCGCGATACCGCTGGAACTCGGCCGTGGAGTCCGGCAGCAGACGGGCGAGGGCCGTCCACGGGAGCGCGATCGCCAACTCGGCGCTCTCGAGGCGATCGGCGAAATCGGCCAGCTC
>DATCGB010000331.1:0-2314 GCA_036509155.1 Candidatus Tumulicola sp.
GGCATTTTCACGACCATCGGGACCGGCGTCAAGGGGGCCGGACCGGCCGTCATCGTTTCGTTTTTGCTGGCCGGCCTGACGTCGTTTTTTGCGGCACTGTGTTATGCCGAGCTGGGCGCGATGGTACCGGTTGCCGGCAGCGCATACACCTACGCATACGCCACCATGGGCAAGCTATTTGCCTGGATCATCGGCTTCGCCCTGATCTTCGAGTACGGCATCAGCGCCGCGCCGGTCGCGCAGCAGTTCTCGGCGGCGATTCAAGACGTCTTCAAAAGCATCGGCCTTTCGTTGCCCGGCTGGGCGCAGCAGTCGAATCTGATCGTCCACGGGCCATGGTGGTATCCGAGCAGCTGGGACCTGCTCCACTCGCAATACGACCTAGTCGGCGCGCTCTTCGTGATCGGACTGAGCATGCTGTTGTCGGTCGGCATCCGCGAATCGGCTACGACCAACAACGTCTTCGTCGTTCTGAAAATATCCGCGCTGATCGTGTTCGTGATCGCCGGCCTGTTTTTGTTCCACGCCGCCAACCTGCACGATTTCAATCCGATCGGCTGGGGATCGCTGCACCCGTTCGGAGGATCGGTCGAATCGGCGCAGCCCTACGGGATTATTCCCATCGGGGCGTTCGTCTTCTTCAGCTACATCGGCTTCGATACCGCAACCACGACGGCCGAGGAATGTAAGAATCCGCAGTTCGACGTGCCGGTCGGCGTAATCGGCGCGCTGGCGATCGGCACGGTCATTTACTGTGCGACCGCGCTGGTGCTAGTTGGATCGGTTCCGTGGCACGACGTTCCGATTAAGAATCCGCTGGTCTACGCCCTCGCCCCCTTACACCTGCCGGTGTTGAACTGGGTCATCACGATTGGCGTTTTGGCGGGAACCACCAGCGTGGCGCTAAGTTCGCTGCTTGGTCAGTCGCGCATCTTCTACGTGATGGCGCGCGACGGGATGCTGCCGCCGGCCGTCGCCGTCATCGATCGCCGATTTAAAACGCCGCTGCGCACGACGCTCTTTACGGGCGCCGTCGTGGCGATTTTGGCGCTGATCGTTCCGCTCAATAACCTGCTCAATCTGGTCAACATCGGGACGTTGATCGCGTTCACGGTCGTATGTGCCGGCGTGCTCTATCTGCGCAAACGTAAGCCCGACATGCCGCGCAGTTTTCGGGTTCCCTTCGTTCCGCTATTTCCGATCCTGGGGATCGTCTTCTCGCTGTTCCTGGCCGTTTTCGGGCTTTCGCGCGCCACCTGGACGTGGTTCGCAATCGCGCTCGTCGCCGGCCTGATCTTCTTCTTCGCCTACGGTTTTCGTAAATCGAATCCGGACGACGTTCTTCCGGTCGAGGAGCCCGAAGGGATATCCGAGCTGCCGTAAGCTCTCGAGGGCCTACTGCGTTTGCAGGCCCGCTCCCGACGTTGCAGTCGCGCGCCCGATGCCCGGCGTAAGCACGTCGACGCGGGACGTGCGCGGATCGTAACTCGCGTGCACGTCGAACGCGTTGGCGACGGCGTTCAACTCGATCATCACGCGGCCGCGGACGCGAAACGGCGCGTGTTTGAGCGTCAGCGACATGCCGTCGAGCGTTGCGTGCTCGGTTCCCACCCGCACGCGCAGCGACCGGTGGCCCCGGACGACGTCGATACCTTCACCGCGCTCGGCCACCAGCGTCTGCGCGCCGAGCGCGTCGGCGATGGTCCGCAGCGGAACGAAAACGCCGTCGCCGGCCGTAACGACCGGGGGGACGTCGCTTTCGACGCGCTCGCCATCGACCAGCATCTCGGCCGGACGGGCGAAGGCCAGAAACGCCGATGCCGCCAGCGCGACCGCGGCGGTTGCCAGAATCACCCGCACGTTCGGCGCCCGATAGGTCACGCGCGCGCGCCGACCTCGTGAACGAACGCGGGATATTTCTCGACGATCACCTTTTCGATTTCCAGCCGAAGCGCGCCGAGCAGTTCGCTCTCGGGATAGGTTCCGACCAGCTCGCCGGCCCGATAGATTGCGCCCTTTCCTTTGCCGCCGGCGACGCCGACGTCGGCCATTTTCGACTCTCCCGGGCCGTTGACCACGCAGCCCATGACCGCGACCTTCACCGGCGCGCTATACGATTTCGCGATTGCCTCGACCGATCGGCCGAGTTCGAGTACCGAAATTTCGGCGCGGCCGCACGAAGGACAGGCCGTGATCTCGAAGCCTTTTTCGCGCAGGCCGAGCGACTTCAAGATGCCCCAGCAGACCGGAACTTCTTCGATCGGATCGTCGGCGAGCGAGACGCGCAGCGTGTCGCCGATCCCCTCGAACAGCA
>DATCGB010000332.1:0-8639 GCA_036509155.1 Candidatus Tumulicola sp.
GATCGCGGGTGAGCACCATGCCGCCGGAATGAATGCCCATGTGACGCGGAAAGCCCTCAAGCCGGCGGCACGTTGCGCCGAGCCGTTGGCCGAGTTCGCCCGGCACGGTGGCGGCGGCGGCTTCGAGCGATTCACCGGCTTCGAGTTCGTGCGCTAGTGCGTCGACTTGCGCGAGGCTCAGGCCCAGGGCCTTGGCGACGTCGCGCAGCGCCGAGCGCGTGCGATAGCTGATGACTTCGGCCGCCATGGCGGCATTGGATCGGCCATACTTGTCGTAGATGTACTGGATGATCTGCTCGCGGTCTTGGTGCGCGAAGTCGATGTCGATGTCGGGGATTTCGCGGCGCTCTTCGGACATGAAGCGTTCGAACAGCAGTTGCATGCCGATCGGGTCGACGGCGGTGATGCCGAGCGCGTAACAGACGGCCGAGTTGGCGGCGGAGCCGCGGCCTTGGCAGAGCACGCCGAGTTCGGCGGCCTTCTGCACGATGTCCCAGACGATCAGAAAGTAGCCGGCGAGATCCATCTTGGCGATGATGCCGAGTTCGTATTCGAGCTGGCGTTCGACGTCGTTGGCAAGCGGCGTGCCGTAGCGGGCGGCGGCGCCGCGGTAGGTGAGTTCGCGCAGGTAGGATTGGCGCGTTTTGCCTTCTTCTACCGCAAAGAGCGGGAACTGGCCGATGAGACGCTCGAGCCGGAAGCGGCAGCGGTCGGCGATTTCGACGCTGCGTTGCACGGCTTGCGGATAGGGTTCGAACAGCCGCTGCATGGCGGCGGCGGATTTGAGATGGTACTCGGCATTGGGCCGCAGCAGATGATCGGCGCGGGCGCGTTCGAGGGTGACGGCGTGTTTGATGCAGGCGAGCACGTCGGCGAGCGGAGCTTCGTTCTTCTCGGCGTACACGACGGCGTTGGTGGCGACGCAGGGGACGTGCAGCTCGTGCGCGAGCGCGACGAGGCGCTGATTGCGGCGCGCTTCTTCTTCGGTTAAGTGGTGTTGGAGTTCGACGTGAAAGCGCTCGCCGAAAATCGCGCGCAAGCAACGGATCTCGGCTGCGGCGGCGGGCGGCCCGGCGGCGTCGAGGGCACGTTCGACGCGGCCGGCGGGGCCGCCCGAGAGGGCGATGAGGCCGTCGGCGCGAGTGCCTTCGGCGAAGTCGGCAATTCGGAGACGCGCGTCGCCTTTGCTGCCGCGCAGTTGGCCGAGCGAAATGAGTTCGCAGAGGTTGGCGTAGCCGCGCGCGTTTTCGACCAAGAGCACGATGCGCGCGCCATCCTCGAAAGTTAGCTCGCTGCCGACGATGGCGGGGATGCCGCGCGCTTTGGCGTCGGCAGCGAAGCGCGGGGTGCCGTAGAGGCCGTCGCGGTCGGTCAGGGCGATCGCGGCCAGGCCCAACTCGGCGGCCCGGCCGGCGAGTTCTTCGGGATGCGATCCGCCTTCTAAAAACGTGAAATTCGACCAGCTATGGAGTTCGGCGTACATGCGACAGACCCGGCCTCAGCAAGGGGTGGAGGCTGAGTCTATCGAACATACGTTCGGGCGTCAAGGAGTGTGAGGACTAATGGGCCTGGCCTTTGCGGCGAGGTCGTGACACGATGATGGCGGGCAAGGACTCCATCGTCGCTTTATGGGGGACCGCGCATGAATCAACTACGCAGCGCAGCCTTAATAGGTTCTTTTATCGGCCTCGCTTCGACGCTTTCGGCTTGCGGATCGGGGCCGCTCGGGCCCCAAGAGATGACGCAGAACGCGGCCCCAGGTCGCGTGTCTTGGCGCAACGGCACGCTCGCGGTGCACGCGGATCGCAGCCGATCTTGGATGGCTCCCGATGCCAAGAAGAACGATCTGTTGTACGTCGCCGACAACGGAACGAACGACGTGTACGTCTATTCGTATCCGCGCGGCAAGTTGATGGGAACGCTGACGGGTTTTAACACGCCCGGCGGCTTGTGCACCGATCGAGCCGGCGACGTCTTCGTTACGAACGTGTTCGATTGGGACGTTCTCGAGTACGCACATGGCGGCACGAGCCCAATCGAGACGCTCAGCCAAGACCCGGAGACCTATCCCGACGGTTGTGCGGTCGACCCGAAGACGGGAAATCTCGCCGTCATCGACAGCGCAAGCGGCGGCGAGCTCAACGTCGACCCAAATAGCGTCGGTCCAGGTCAGGTAGTTATTTACCGGCATGCTCAGGGCACGCCCAAATCCTACAAGGCTATCTATTTTCCGTATAATGCCGGCTACGATAACGCGGGCAACCTTTTTGTCGATGGCGAAGGGGCCGGCTTTTCACCGTTTGAATTCAGCGAGCTTCGAAAGGGCAAAAATACATTCACGCCGATCGCGTTGAACCAATCCTTCGAACTCGCGGGCGGCGTGCAGTGGGACGGCACGCATATCGCCGTGGGGGACGTGCGCGATTCGGCAATCTACGAGTTCGCGATTAACGGGGCCGTCGGAACCGAAACCGGAACGACGCCGCTAACCGGAACGTACGACGTCTGGGAGTTCTGGATTCAAGGCGGTAAAGTCGTCGTACCTAGCTCGGAGGTGATCAGTTCGCAAGATCTTTCGAGCGTTCTGCTGTATGACTATCCGGCCGGGGGCGCCGCCGCTAGAACCGTTACCGGACCCTTCGTTTACCCGGTCGGAGTAACGGTAAGCGGCGTTCCCAAGTAGCGTTCGGGGAAGTCCGTCAGGTTAGTTACAACAGGTGATGTTGCCGGCGATCTTGTTGTGGAGGCTGCCGGGTTTTACGACGATCGGGTGGCCGGAGTTGGGCAGCGACTTCTTTCCCGTCCGATTCAAGCCGACCCAGTTGTCGATGACGGCGGTGTGGCTGCTCCCGTTACCCAGGGTTACGCCGTTACCGACGTTTCCGCTAACGATATTCCTCTTGGGCTCCTTCGGATCGGTGCTCTTCCCGCCGATCACATTGCGAGTCGCACGCCCCCCGAGATAAATGCCGCCTTGTTGATTCGCAAGCGCAGCGTCGCCCGCCACGTTGAGACCGACAAAGGCGTTGATTACCGCGTTGTCGTGGGCGCCGTCCATGATGGCGAGGCCGTATCCGAGATTTCCCGAGAACGTGTTTTGCGGAATGACGGACCCGTACGCGTCGCCGATCGCATTGCCGTGCGCCGTGCCGTCGACAAGCACGCCGTTGCCTCCGTTCGGCAGGAGGGTATTGCCCTTCGTGCTGAGACCGATGATGTCGGGCCCAACGGTGACTCCCGATGCATCCCCACCGATTTCAAGTCCGTTGTTGATATTTCCCGAGAGGACGTTCGTTCGAACGAGCTGATTGCCGCCCGTCGAGGTGATGAGGACGCCGTCGTTCCCGTTGGGGGCGGCGCCTTTGAAGGCCAGGAGGCCGCCAAACGTGTTAAACGTTACGAAACCCGCGGCGGTGCCGGTAACTTCGATTCCGTTGCGTACGTTTCCGGCCGAAACGTTACCAAGCGGAATCACGCCGCCAACTTGGGTGTCGGCGGACGAACCGTTGATGAGAATGCCGTCGCCGTTATTGGCTACGACGTTCGTATTGTTCGCGCCGATCCCAAAGAAGTTGCCTTGGACGATCACGTCGTCGGAGTTGGTGATGCGAAGGCCGTTCCCCCGATTTCCGCTCATGACGTTGTAGTACACGAAGGGATCGTTGCGGAACTTGCATCCGACCAGCGAGGTTTTGTCGGCGTCGACGATGCGCACGCCGTCGGCCGAGTTCGCAATGGCTGAATCGCCGTCGGCATTGGTTCCGATAAAGTTGCCGTTGAGCGTATTTTCTTGCGAAGCCTTATCGATCAGGATACCGTTCTTGGCGTTGCCCGAGACGAGATTTCCATCGGGCGGCACCACGAACACCGGCGTGACCGTCCCTTTGCTTCCCGTTGGGTTGTTTGACTGACCGGTGGCGCTATCCACGAATCTCTTCCCGCCGATTTCGTTGCTATTCGACGCGGCCGTTATCAGGATGCCGTTCGCGCCGTTGGCGATGGCGAACTTTCCGTTAACGTCGGTGCCGATGCGGTTGGCCGCGATCACGTTACCGGACGAGCGATGAAGACTTAGGCCGTTGCCGGCGTTGCCGGAAATGACGTTGGCTACGGCACCCGACGCGCCCGAGGGATTCAGGCCGATTCGATTGTTTGACGACCCAGCGGATACGTAGACGCCGTCGCCGCCGTTGCCGAGGGCGGAGCCTGCCCGATTCAAGCCGATATAGTTGAGATCGAGCGTAATCGACCCGGCGTTCAGCGTTACGCCGTTGCTTCTAGCGTTGCCGATCGCGAAGGCGAGCAGCTTTGAGCCGGTCGAGCCGGCTCCAAAAGTAAGGCCGGCATGACCGTTCGCATCGATCCCGACCGCCGGGTGGCCGGCATATTGCGGAGCGGACGTTCCGTCGATGGTAACGCGCGCGGCGATGGCGGGAAGATCGCTGTTCAGCCGGATGGTGCCGCCGACCGCAAACGTAATGGCGGCGCGATGGGCTTGGCGCGTGTTGACGGATTGAATGGCGTCTCGCAGCGAACCGGCGCCCCCGTCCTTCAGCGTCGTCACGGCCACCACGTTCGCGGGGAGCACGCGCTCCTGCGAGTTCGATTCAAGCGAATTTTGGGCGATCGCGTTGGCCGGCATCGCGTTCGTCGGGGCTCCGCTCGAAGCGCACCCGGACCACAGCGATGCGGCGATTAAAGTGAAACCGGCCCCGGCCAATAGCTGGCCGAGCCGCAGTCTAGAACTACTCAAGACAACCCTCCTTGCGAAGGGTTGACCAACCTCGGACGCGCCTTCGACGGCCTAACTGTACACTATCTTGGGCACCTCGGCAATAGAAGCGAGCGATTCAGTCGATCCGGCACCCACATTGCAGCTTATTTCACGACACGCGCCAACCGGGACGTCGCTTCACCGCTCGCGTATAACGACGTGATGACCATTCAAAGCCGACATTCGTATTCGGATACGATCGGATTTCTCTCAAAAGCCATCGTCGAGGCGGGAAATACCGTCTTCGCGATTATCGATCAGTCGGCTGCGGCAGCAGACGCCGGGCTGACCTTACGGCCGACCTCGCTTATCGTCTTCGGAAACCCTAAAGGCGGGACGCCGTTGATGGACGCCTTTCCGTTGATGGCGCTCGAACTTCCGCTCAAGTTGCTCGTCTGGGAGGAAGGCGGCATCGTCAGCGTCGCGTTCGTGCCGATGTCCGAGATTGCCGCGCGGTATGGCGTCGTTGGAATGGAAGAGCGAGTTGCGTCAATGGACGGCGCACTGCACGGACTAACGAGTGCGGTCGCATAGATCCGGGCAAGGATTCGTTAGGATCGCTTGTGGGAGCGCCGGGCGGAGCTCCCACAAGCATACGGTACTTACGGAGCCGTTGAGTCGCTGGTCGTGATCATCGTGGCGTAGAAATTGTTCCCGTTCCAGTATCCGTGGGCCACGATCCGCCGCCCGACGGCTACCTTGCCGGTGAACTGATTATTGAGCGCCGGCGTGTCGTCGACAATGACGGTTCCGGTGCTCTGCTGCACGGTCACGAGGTGACCTTTGACGATCGTGATCGTTCCCTCGACTTTGGCGTGACGTTTCACGTCGCCGGTGCAGGTGCCGTTAGGGGTCCACGTGTCACCCTGCCACGACCCGCAGCTCGTATCATTGTACGGAGAGGACGGAGCGGGTTGGGCGTAGGCGGCGGTAGCTAGCCCCAGACCGAGAACGCTGGTGCAAAGAAAAACGTTGAGTATCTTCATGGCGCCGTCTTTACCCACCCAGCAACCATCTCAAGCAAAAAAGCGCTCGTGCCGAAGAACCGCCGTAGTTTGTGAGCCCCGGCTTGCTTCAAGGGCATTTTGCGAGGCGCCCGTAAATTCAATGAACCCGACTCGAGGTGATAAAGCATGCACGTCTACGGAATAAACCACATCGCGATCGAAGTTACCGACATCGCGCAAGCGGTGGGCTTCTACACCGACGTCTTCAACCTGCAACAGAACGATCGAGGCGAAGGCGACGCGTTCTTTCAGATCGGCGAACATCAGTTCTTGGCAATGTTCGAGGTTACGGAGATGAAACCGGATCGCGCGCGCCATTTTGGCTTGATCGTGCGCGACGAAGGACAGATCGCCGAAGTCCGGCGCAAGGTCACGGACAAGTACGGCCTCGCACTGATTCCCGAGTTTCGCTGCGATTTTCACGATCCGTTTGGAAACCGCGTTCAAGTCGTCGACTTGCACGACGAATCGCTGGTGTGGCTCTTGCCGTATCGGGAAGTGCAGAAAGCCGGAATCTCATTTCATTGAAAACGGTCCGAGCGGCGCGCGGTCGGCGCTAGAATGCAGCGTTCGGTTCATTGGGCGTCGGGGATGTGGTGGTCGACCTTTTGGTGCAGGAAATACTGCTCGTCGTAGGGCGCCTTGATCTTCACGAACTTGCGGGGCGGTTGCGAGAAGTCGAACGCGTCCGATTCGGGTGAGTTCGCGCGCGTGTCGCTGGCCGACAACCGGCCTAAGCCGAACTGGTCTTCGGCAAATCGCAGGATGCTGCCGTGCTCGTAATGCACGTGCGATACGTAACCTTTCTTGGCGTACGCGGAAATGATCAGCATCGGAATGCGTAATCCCAGTCCGTCGTAGTCGACGTAGGCGGGCGGCTCGCGGTCGTACCAGCCGCCGTAGTCGTCCCAAAACACGAAGATGGCGGTGGAATTCCAGTACTTCGACTTGCCGACCGCATTGACCAGCGACGTTACCCACGAAGGGCCCGTCTTGGATCCGCTGC
Source organism: Candidatus Tumulicola sp. (assembly GCA_036509155.1). GTDB lineage: Bacteria > Vulcanimicrobiota > Vulcanimicrobiia > Vulcanimicrobiales > Vulcanimicrobiaceae > Tumulicola. Next base: position 6,788 of record DATCGB010000332.1, read on the forward strand.
CCGCATGATCGGAGTTTTCCCAAGTCGGCGTTATCCAACTGACGGCCCGCAGCTTTCCATTGGCGACGTCGCTGAGAAACGTCGTCTGCGGGGTGATGATGTCGGTACTCCAGTCCGGACCCTTGTAAATGTGCTTGATGGCCTGGTAGGCGCTCCAAATGCCGAGATCGCCGGAGATCGTGGCGGTATAGAACCCCCAGGGCAAGCCGGCGCCGTCGAGTTCGTCGCCCAACGTCGTCGGATCCCAACATGGAACCTCGTACCCTTGAGGAATTTGGCGCTGCTGACCGACGATGGCGACGCTATCGCTCGGACCGCCAGGGCAGCCCCACGAGCTGCTCGGATAGTTCACCGCGGACACGGCTTGACCGGCGATGATGTACTGATGCGAAATGAAGCTGCTCGCGTCGAAGTTCGATGCAAACATTTCATCGGCCAACACGTACTGCTTGGCCATCGCGAAGTACGGCTTGGTTTCGCTGTGGGGAACGTAACTGTACTGCGGGTTCTTGTTCGGACACGGAGGACCCGAGCCGCCGCAACCGACCCACTCGTTATTAAAGCCGTTCATCCGGCAGTTAGTGCCGGGGATGCTCCCGGTGCCGTTGCACGCGGCGAAAAAAGACCCCGAGCTGTGGTCGAGATCCCAGCTGGTTTCGAGGCCGACCGGCAGAAGTTGGATCTTGTTTCCGTTCGAGTCGAATCCGAACTTGGCGGTCTTTGCGCCCGGAAACCCATAAAACAGATTGTTGAAGCTACGATTTTCTTGAACGATAATGACGACGTGCTGGATCTTGCTGCTAGTCGAATTATGGCGAATGGAACTCGAAGCGTGTGACGTCCCAACGTTTGCAAGCGGTAACCCGGACGATGCGCCCGAGCCGTTGCTGCCGTTGCACGCGCAGAGCAGTAGCGCGACAACTGCGACCGGGAGCGCTCGTGCGGCGCTCGAAGTATATCGCATAACACCCTTTCCTTGCGGCGACGTGGTAGAGCCCGTAACGTACTCCGCCCAGGCAACCGACTCCCACGCGCGGGCGTTCAGTGTGGGCTAGGGGCGAAGGAAAAGACCGTTCCCCAGTCGTTTTTGCCGCCTTCGTCCGTGGTTCCATAGAGGACGCCGGCGCGGGCGGTCAGGCCGCCCAGCGGCCAGGCTCCGTCGGACGATACGAAATGATGGACCGCAGCCTCGAGTCCGGTCGACGGATCGAACGCGAACAGCGTCCCGCATCCGCCGTTCCGGAAGCACTTCGAGTTGCCGCCGACTTGGGTGACGCCGTAGACTTTACCGTGCGCGACGGCGAGGTCGCCGGCCGGATGCATGCCGTCACCTCGGTCGATTCCGAATACCCAAATCAGACGTTCGCTCCCGGAGGCATCGATCGTGTAGATCGTGCCGCAGCCGTCGAGCACGCAACCGGGGCCGCCATCATATGTCGTGCCGTAGATCGTCCCGTTAACTTTAATCGGGTTGGAACGTGGGTCGGCCCCATCGCCACCCACAAACGCGTGAACGACGTGAAGTTTTCCCGATGGTTGGACGGTGAACACGCTTCCGCAGCCCTTTCCGTTGTCGCACGAGCCCCCGCCGGTTGCGGTTCCATAGAGCGTGCCGTCGATTGCCGTCAAGCCGGAATCCGGATACGAGCCATCCTTCCCGCCGGTAAACCGATAAATCGTTTTGCCGCTTTCGTGGGCGGGATCGACTGCAAAAATCGTTCCGCAGTCGCATCCGTAGGCGCCGCCATAGTTCGTCGTCCCATAGAGCTTACCGCCGATTGCGACGAGATCGCCGTCCGGATAGCTGCCGCCGTTGCGGCCTTGGAACGCGAAGACGGTGCGCTCCGCACCG
>DATCGB010000333.1:0-8599 GCA_036509155.1 Candidatus Tumulicola sp.
CGAAACCAAAACGATGACGCCGAAGTAGAGTCCCCAGTCGTGCGGGACCGCGCCGACCAGAACCGCCCCCAGGGCGGTAATGAGCCCGGCAATCAGCAGCGACCGGGCGAGGCTGCCCAAAACGTAGCCTCCGACAATCTCGACGGCGGACATCGGCGCGACCAGCATTTCTTGAATCGAATTCATAAAACGCCCTTGAAAGAGCGAACTCGAGCACTCCCCGTACGACGAATCGATTACCTGAAGCATGATCAAACCGGGGATCAAGAATTGCGCGTAGGTGACGCCCTGCAGCGTTTGGATGCGGCTGCCCAGCGCCAGACCGAAGACGAAGACGTACAGCAGCGTCGTAATGATCGGCGGCCAAATTACTTGATTGATGATCTTGAGGCTGCGGACCATCTCGCGCTTTACGAGCGTCCACAGAGCGACGGTATTCATTTTTTCATCAGCTCCAAGAATACGTCTTGCAGCGAAGCCCCGTCGGCGATCAGCTCGTGGGTCGGTTTTTCGGCGACGATCCGTCCCGCTCGGATAATGGCGATCCGTTTGCAGAGCTCCTCGGCTTCCTCCAAATAGTGGGTCGTAAGGAATACCGTCAGCCCTTCGGCGTTGAGCGCGCGCAGCCACTCCCACAGCTCGAGACGCAGTTCCACGTCGACGCCGGCCGTCGGTTCGTCGAGTATCAGCACTTGGGGTTCGTGAATCAGCGCGCGCGCCAGGGTAAGGCGGCGTTTTTGGCCGCCCGAGAGCTTGGTGTACTCGACCTTTGCTTTGGACGTGAGACCGAAGCGCTCGAGCAGCATATCCGCCCGCTCGTCGACCGCTTTTCCGCGCAGGCCGAAATACCCGGCGGCGTAAATCAGCACGTCGCGAATCGAAAGATATCGGTCGAAGTTGAACTCTTGGGGCGAAACGCCGACCAGCCGCCGAGCTTCGCGCCATTGAGTCGTATTGTCGTACCCGAGTATCGAAATGGTGCCGCTCGTCTTGTGGGCCAGCCCGACGATCGCGTTGATGGTGGTCGTCTTGCCCGCGCCGTTGGGCCCCAGAAAACCGAAGAACTCGCCCGCGTCGACCCGCAGCGATACGCCGTCCACGGCCGTAAGGTCGCCGTAACGTTTGACCAATCCATCGATTTCGATGGCGGGCGGCGCCGAAGGCGCGCCGTTTACGGAACTTGCGATTTTAAATTCTTGTACCTATGGCGACGTAGCGTTGCAATGAGTTCGGCACTCCCCGGAATCCCGCAATCGGCCAGTTGGGTTGCGACCTTCTTCACGTCGAAGGCGACCCGGCGGTGCTTGACCTGCCAGCCGCCCTCACGCTCGGTGAAAATGGCGTAGCAGGCGCGCGGGTCGCCGTCCTTGGGTAACCCGGCGGACGCGACGTTCACCAAGAGTTTGCCGCGCCACATGCGCGCGTAGGGCAGGTGCAGGTGGCCGAAGGCAATCGCCGCGGCGGGCTCGTCGCCGATCATTCGCTCGAGCGTTGCCTGGTCGGCGTCCGGCCAGATGTGTTCGTCGTCGTTCTTCGGGTTCGCATGCACGACCAGCAGCTCGTTCCCCTGTTCGCCGACGCGCAGTGCGAACGGCAAGTCGCGCAGCCACGTTAGCCACTTTTCGCCGACGTCCCCGCGCGTCCACGCGATCTGCGCGTCTTCGAGCGGGTCGAAGATTTCGTCCCGCGCGTCGGCGATGTAGCGGTCGGTATTGCCGCGCAAACACGCGACGCCGAGCTGCTCCAGGCGCTGAAGGACTTTCTTGGGCTTGGGACCGTCGAGGCACAAGTCGCCGGCCGCAACGATGGCGTCGGCACCACCCTGCGCCTCGAGGTCGGCCAGGCACGCATCCAGACTCACGAGATTGCCGTGAATGTCCGAAAGTACCGCGATCCGCATCAGTCTCTTTTCAGAGCTAGCGCCAGCATCGACGGCGTGATCCCGATCTTGCAGAACTCGTAGAGGTCGATCGCCTCGACGGTAATGCCGGAACGTCGCATCGCGGTCAGCGACGTACGGAAACGAATGTTCGCCAGGACGTGACGCTCGCCCAAACACAGAACGCCCGCGCCGAGTTCCTCGCCGCGTTCCAGCACGATCGTTTTGAAACCGTCGAACGCCGCCGGATCGACCTTATCGGATGCGAGCACCACCGTATCGGCGGCGACCGCACTTGCGACCGCGCGCAACGCCGGCACGCCGTCGGCGAGCCGCACCTCGACAACCCGATATCCGTGGGCGCGCGCGACCTCGGAGAAACCGTTGCGACCTAACTCGTTTCCGCGTTTTCCGACGCCGACGAACGCGGTCGTGCCGGCCAGCATCACGTCGGTGCCGTCCAGCAAGCCCGGCGCGACGATGTGGCCGGCCAGCGGGACGTCGATGTGCGCGAATTCACTTTCGGTGCGATCCGTTTCGGCCCGTCGCAACATCGGCGTCGGCCGCATGAGCATAGCGCCGTCCTCAAACGTTACGGCGGCGTCGGCGACGGAAGCCTCGTACGAGTCGTCGCCGTGGGGTTCGAGGACGATCGTTTCGACGCCGAAATACGCGAGGGTCTTGCAAAAGACCGCGTGTTGCTCGAGAGCCCACGAATACACCGCGCCCGGCTCGCCCGGCCGCGGCTTAGCCCGCTCGATGCTCGCATTCGGCTTGACCAGCACGGCGGCGCGCAGCCTGCCCGTAGGCGAGGCCACCAAACGGGGTCCGAAATGAGCGATGGTTTTGGTCGTCATGCGCCCTTGGTCTTCTCATCTCGGCCGTCGAAGGCCCGCCGGTGCGCGCCCGGGGGCCTTGGGCCGGCCGGCGCTAACGGATTGCTTGATACGGCTCGGGGGACGGTGCCGTGACGAAGAAGTCGGCCATGTCGGTGGCGAGCAAATCGTTGAGCGAGAGCGCGGGTAAGCCCAAGATCTCCTCCTCGGTCTTGACCGCGCTCGGAACCGAGAGGTGGGAGTGTCCGACGTAGCCTCGCCGAGCCAGCGGCGAAATCACCAGACACCAGCTGCGCATCGGATTGACGTGATCCGTTCCTTCGTCCAATCCTTCGGGAACGACGAATATCGCCGTCGAGCTCCAGTGCGGCGTATGCGACAAGTAATCGACGATCGATCCGACGGCTCGATCGGCCTGGGCCACCCCACCCTGTCGCGCGAACGCCGCAAGCCGCACGTACGAAAAGCTCGGCATCGATCCGGCATCGACGTAGCCCTGCATGTCGCGAACGAATTCTTGCGCGCGAGCGGCGTCGTCGACTTGCGGATCGTCGACGACGTAGTTCGGGTCGGCGTGGCCGCTTAACGCTGCCAGCGCGGGCACGTCGAGATGGTAGCTCCCGCCCAAGTAGCCGGAAAGCTGCAGCAGGCCGCCATAGTCGCGAAACGACAGTCCGGCGCGCGCCAGCGAGTTGAAAAGATAGCCCGTCCGCGGATAATCCTCGGGATCTCCGCCGCCCCCGCCGAACGGGGCGCGGCCCAATTTTACGCGCGAGGTCAGTTGCGCGTACAGCGTCGCGTCCGCACTCGTTCCAAATTGGCGCGCGACGCCGACGTCGGCATCGGGTGCGTAAAAGTTGTCGGCGAGCGCGTACGCTCGTGCGAGCGCGTGCAAGTTCGGCGTGACCGCTTCGGGATAGAGCGTGAACTTGGGATCGCCGTTACCCAACGGCGTGCCGGCCGCATCTTTCAAGTCGCCGAACACGCTGTCGTACGTCTGGCGGCCGACCGCGACGTACACGATATGGTCGATGGTCGTGCTGCGCTTGCCCGAACGCAGCGGCGGAATCACCGCGTCGTACTTCGCAACGCTCACCGTGCGGTCGTAACGCAGCGTGTCCATCGTCGTCTTTACGAGCGACGTGTGTTTGAGATCCACGCGCGAGAAAAGTCCCCATCCGTCGACGCCTTTGGCGCTGACGACGTACAGGTAGCGGCCGTTGGGCGAGAGCGCGAGCGCGGTCGGGAACCACCCGGTCGGAATCAAGCCGTAGCGGTAGCGTTTCGGCGATCGGGCGTCCAGGACCGCGACGGCGTTCAAACCGGCCAGCGCGACGTAGAGGCGCTTTCCGTCTTTGGCGAGCACCTCGGCGCTGGGATGCGCGCCGTACGGAGCCTGCGGGTACAGCCGCAGATCCAACCCGCGCACGACGCGCGGCGTGCTCGTCGCCAGCGAGACGACCGCGACCCGGTCGACGTTTGCCAGCGCGACGTACGCGATGCGTCCGTCTCGCCGCAGGGCGATCGCTCCGGGGGCGGCGCCGCCCACCAACTCCGAGCCGTCAGGCGCGGGGTCCATCGGCAGCGTCGTCGGATCGGCGAGCAGGCTCGCGCCCGGGGCAACCGTCAATACGGCGATCGACGACGCGCGCGTGGGATCGAATTCCGGCGCGGCGAACTGCGGCAGGCGCACCGGCGGATCGAGCGCGCGATATGCCGACAAGCCGGCCGAACTGATCAGTACGTGACTGCCGGCGGCAGCGACGGCAAACGGAAAGTCGCCGGCCGGAAAGGTGCGCACGACCGACCGCGACGCCAGGTCGATGACCGTCACCGCATTGCCGAGGTTGTCGGCGACGTACGCGGTCCGGCCGGTGGGCGCGACGCCGATGCCGGCCGGAAACGCGTGCCCGCCGCCCGGCGGCGCCGGCAAGGCGATCGTCGCGGTTTCGGGCGTCAGCCGCCCGCCGTCGTCGAGATCGAAAACGCGCACCAACCCGTGCGCCCCATCCGAAGCCAGCACGATCGTGCGCGCCGGATCGCGCGGATCGCGCACGGCCGCCACGCCGACGAAAAACGCGGCGCCCGGATCGCTGTAGACGCCGGCGATCTTCATCTTTGCGGTGTCGACGACCGCTAACGAGTATCCGGCGACCGGCGGCGGATCGGCGCGCGGAACCGGCAGGCCGCCGGCGCGCTCGTCATCGTTGCTGATGACGGCGAAGCGGCCGTCCGGCGAAAGCGCCATTCCGAGCGGGTTGGTGCCCACGAACAGGCTTTGTCCGGCCGGCGCAGCGGTTCGTCCGCTAGGCAGTATCGCGGTCGTCGGGCGCAGCGAATCGGCGCCGGCGGGGCGCTCTCCTGCGGGCGCCGAGTACGCGATAAGCGGGGCCGGCCGATGGGCGGCGCCCAATAAAACGGCGGCCAGCGCCGCCGCTGCGATAGGTTTGCACGTCACGGGATGTAGGGCTTACGAATGCGAGTCGCGCGGACCCTGCTCAGGCTTTCCTCAGTTAGCCTTCGCCGAACGCCGGTTTCGGGAAAGACGCCGTCGTCGCGATACGGAAGGTAGCCGGGTGAGCAACCTCCCGCGGATCCTCGCGATCGCCAGTGCCGTGCCTCCTTACCTTCTCGACCAAGACGACGTAACGCGGCGCGTCAGCATCGCGCTAGGACCGCGTTCCCGTGAAATCGCGCGTCTGCTGCCGATGTTCGGCAACACCGGGATCGTCCGGCGATACTCGTGCGTGCCGATCGAATGGTACGAACGACCGCACGACTGGCCGGAACGCAACCGCATCTATCTCGAATCGGCGCTGGACTTACTTGAAGAGGCGACGCGGACCGCCTTGCAGCAGGCCGGCCGAAAGCCCGAAGACATCGATACGATCGTGGCCGTTTCGACGACCGGCATCGCGACTCCGAGCCTCGACGCGCTGCTGATGGAACGCATGGGATTGCGCCGCACCGTGCAGCGTTTGCCGATATTCGGGCTCGGTTGCGCCGGCGGCACGATCGGCCTGGCGCGAGCCGCGACGATGGCCGCGGCCACGCCGGGGTCGCTCGTGCTTTTTTTGGTCGTGGAACTGTGCGCGCTTTCGTTTCGCCGCGACGACTTTACGAAAAGCAACATCGTCGCGACCGCACTGTTCGGCGACGGTGCCGCGGCCGCACTGCTGGCGTGCGAACCCGCCGGAACGGCGGTCGTAGCGGGCGGCGAGTACACCTGGCCGGCCAGCCTCGACGTGATGGGCTGGGACGTCACCGGCGACGGTCTGAAGGCCATCTTCTCGCGCGACATTCCCAACCTGGTGGCGACGCATCTGCACGACGTCGCCGCCGCATTTCTCGCCGATCGCGGCCTGCGGCTGCGCGACGTCGACCGCTTCATCTGTCACCCCGGCGGCGCGAAAGTGATCGACGCGCTCGAGGCCGCGTACGAACTCGAAGCCGGCACTTTGGTCGAGTCGCGCGACGTGCTGCGCGACTATGGCAACATGTCGGCGGCGACCGTGATGTTCGTGCTCGAACGCGCGATGAGCGCCGACGCCGCTCCGTGGACGCGCGCGCTCGTGAGCGCATTGGGCCCCGGCTTCACCGCCGGATTCACCCTGCTCGAACGCGACGCGTGAGCGTCCTCTGGATCGTCCTTGGCCTGGTCGTCGTCCAGCGCGTCGTCGAACTGCTCTACGCGCGGCGCAATGCCGTCCGTCTGCTGGCGCGCGGCGGCGTCGAAGCCGGCGCGTCGCATTACCCGCTCTTCGTGCTGCTGCACGCCGCCTGGCTGATCGCGATGGCCGTGCTCGTTCCGCCGGCAACCCCGCCCAACTGGTGGCTGCTGGCCGTCTACGGATTGCTGCAGTTGATCCGAATCTGGATCGTCGCGACGCTGGGCCCGTATTGGACGACGCGCATCGTGACGCTCGCCGGCGCTCCACTCGTGCGACGCGGCCCCTACCGTTACCTTCGCCATCCGAATTACGTCGTCGTATGCGCCGAAATCGTCGTGCTGCCGCTGGCCTTTGGAGCCGTCGACATTGCGATCGCGTTTTCGATTCTCAATGCCGCCTTGCTGGCGTGGCGCATCCGCGTCGAGGAAGGCGCGATCGCCGAGCGCCGCTAGGCTCCTAAGAATTACTTTTTGTCGAGCCGGTAGCCGATGCCGCGCACGCTTGCAATCTCGAGCGGCGCGCGAATGCTCGCGAGTTTCTTACGAAGCGCGGCCACGTGAACGTCGACCACCCGCGTGGGAACTCCCGACGTATCGTTCCACACGCATTCCAGAATCTGCGCGCGCGTCAACAAACGCCCTTCGGCCTCGCCCAAGAACCACATCAAACGAAATTCGAGCGCGGTCAGCACGATCCGGCTGCCGTTGTTCGCGAGCGTATGGAAATCGCGTTCGAGTCGCGACGAGCCGAGATCGAGCAGGTTTTCGCCGATCGCTCGAGCGGCAATCTTTTCCCGGCGCCGCAGGAACGAGGCTACCCGCGCGACCAGCTCGTTGCCCGAAAAGGGCTTGACCATGTAATCGTCGGCACCCAGACCCAAACCCAGCAAAATGTCTTGTTCGCGCGAGTGGCCGCTGACCATCAAAATGAACGCCGGGTTGGAGTTCGCGAGCGACGCGCACACGTCGAACCCCGAGAGGTCGGGCAATCCGACGTCTAGGACGACGACGTCGGGCTGGTAGGAATCGGCGAGTTCCAGTCCCTCCGCCCCGCTGCCGGTCGCGCGCACTTCGTAACCGGCCGCCTCGAGCACGGTCTGCTCCAAACAGGCGACGTCGCCGTCGCTCTCGATCACCAATATGCGGCCTAACGCCATGCACGCTTTCCTGGCCGCGGATCAAACGTTTGCGGCAAGGTCCTCCCCCTCGTTTTTCACCAACGTGCGGCGCGCCGCGCCTTCGTCCACGGCCGCGGCGGCAACCGCTTTGGCGACCGCGTCGACCACGCGCGTGTCGAATACGCTGGGAATGATGTACTCGGGATTGCGCTCGTCTTCGGTGACGATCTCGGCGATCGCAAACGCCGCCGCAAGCTTCATGCGTTCGGTTATCCGACGGGCCCGCACGTCGAGCGCGCCCCTGAAAATTCCCGGAAAAGCCAGCAGGTTGTTGACTTGATTTGGAAAGTCCGACCGCCCCGTCGCCACGACCGCCGCGACCGGCGCGGCCACGTCGGGCATGATCTCGGGGGTCGGATTGGCCATTGCGAAAACGATCGGATCGCGGGCCATCCGCGCGATGTGCTCGGCCGCGAGGATGCCCGGTGCCGAAACGCCGATGAATACGTCGACTCCGGCCAACACGTCGGCCAGCGAGCCGCGCCGGTTCTCGCGATTGCAGTGTTCGGCCAGCCAGCGCCAGTGCGGATTCTCGTAACGATCTTCGCGGTTGAGCGCGCCGCTGCGGTCGACCGGGATGACGTCGCGCACGCCGGCGCCCAGCAGCATCTTAATCGTCGCGGTGCCGGCCGCGCCGCTCCCCGAGACCACGACGGTCAGGTCCTCGAGCCGCTTGCCGACGACGCGGGCGGCGTTGATCAGCGCGGCCAAAATAACCACGGCCGTTCCGTGCTGGTCGTCGTGCATGACGGGAATGTCGAGCGCTTCGATCAGCCGCTCCTCGACTTCGAAGCAGCGCGGCGCGCTGATGTCCTCGAGGTTGATGCCGCCGAATACCGGCGCGATGCGAATGACCGTCTCGACGATTTCGTCGACGTCTTTGGTGTCGAGGCAGATCGGAAATGCGTCGATGCCGGCAAACTGCCGAAACAGCATCGCCTTGCCCTCCATCACCGGGAGCGCGCCGAGCGGGCCGATGTCCCCGAGGCCCAGAACCGCCGTGCCGTCGGTGATCACGGCGACCGTGTTGCGTTTG
>DATCGB010000334.1:0-12250 GCA_036509155.1 Candidatus Tumulicola sp.
TGGCTCGAGGAATACTCGATCCCGCTGAAGATCTTTCGCGACGCGGGCTTCGAGGTCGTGACGGCCAGTCCGCACGGCGGACCGGCGCCGGTTGACCCGCGCAGCCTCGAGGGCGTCGAGCCCGACGCCGCGGCTGCGGCCGAGCTGGAGAAAACGCTCACGCTGCACGAAGCGGGCGACGCCCTGCAGTACGATGCGATCTTCATTCCGGGCGGCCACGGAACGATGTTCGACTTAGCTGCGAACCTGCCGTTGAAAACGCTGCTGAGCGAGTTCGACGTGCAGGGCAAAATCGTCGCCTCGGTCTGTCACGGACCGGCGGCGTTCGTGGACGCGATTCGAGCGGGAGAACCGAAAACGCTGGTCGCGGGAAGAACGATCGCATGCTTCACCGACGCGGAGGAACGCGCGACCGGACTCGCGGAGCTGATGCCGTTCTTGCTCGCGTCGAAGCTGCGCGAGCAGGGTGCGAACGTCGTCGAACGCGATCCGTGGACCGCCCACGTCGAGGTCGACGGCACCTGGATTACCGGACAGAACCCGCAGTCGAGCGCGAGTACCGCCAAGGCCGTCGTCGAGGCCCTTCGAGTCGGCGCCTTAGGGCGTTAGCGCGTTCGCGACGGCCGCGCATTCGGCGCAAATCGTCGGGTGCGCCGGATCGCTTCCCAGCTCGCGGAACTTCCAGCAGCGTTGACACTTTTCGCCGTCGGCGGCTCCCAGCTCGAACGAAACGACGCCGTCCGAAGCCTTCTCGGCGGCCGGTGCCGCGGGATGAAGCTCGAGCTGCGATACGACCAGTGCCTCGCGCAGATTGTCGCCGAGCGCCGACAATTCGGCGTACAGCTCGGGCGTTACTTCGAGACGCACCTTGGCTTCGAAATCGCGCGGCGACTCGCTGGCGGCCACACGTGCGCGCAACAGCCGCAATCGCTCCCATAGCTCGACGTCGTGCGCTCGCGAGTCGCGCTTGGCGTGACCGGCAACGAACGAGGTATCGAAGATGCTCTCGGCGCCGGCCTTCAAGGGTTCCGGCAGCGCTTGCCAGGCTTCCTCGGCGGTAAACGAGAGTACCGGTGCCAGTGCCGTCAGAAAACGTTCGAGCACGTACAGCAGGCCCGACTGCGCGCTGCGCCGGCGCGAGTCGCCGGCCGCGCGAGAGTAGAGCGGATCCTTGAGCGCGTCGAAGTACAGGCCCGACATCGCGCTCTCGAACTCGACCACGCGCAGGTACGCGTCGTGAATTTCAAAGCGATGGTACGCTCCCGCGACGTCGTCGGCGAAGGCATCGGTAACGGCGCAGGCCAGCCGGTCCAGCGGGGCCATCGCTTCGGGCGCGACGACGTCGCCCGCGGCTAAGTCGTCGAGATTGGAAAGCATGAAGCGAATCCGATTCCGCAGGTTGCGGTAGACGCGCCCGGTCTGCTCGACGACGTTGGGCCCGAAGCGCACGTCGTCGACGTACTCGACCGAGGCGATCCAGAGGCGCAGCACGTCGGCCCCCCATTTTCCCATCGCCTCATTCGCGCCGATCCCCGTACCGGACGACTTCGACATCGCCCGACCCTGCTCGTCGTTCACCCAGCCGTTCTTCACGACGTGACGGTAGGGCGCGCGGCCTTTCATCGCGACGCCGGTGATGAGCGAACTGCGGAACCAGCCGCGATACTGATCGCCGCCTTCGAGCACCATATCGCTCGGCCACGGCAGCCCGTCGCGGCCTAGCACGGCCAAGTGCGTAACGCCCGACTCGAACCAGATGTCGACGATGTTCTTTTCTTTTTCAAACGTCGTGCCGCCGCAGCTCGGGCAGGCGAAGTTGGGTGGAAGAAACGTCTCGACCGGATCGGTCCACCACGCGTTGGCGCCTACCTCGCCAAAGCGTTTGGCCGCCAGCCGGGCGACCCCCGGATCGAGCACCGACTCGTTACAAGCGCGGCACACGAGCGCCGGAATCGGCGTCCCCCACGTGCGCTGGCGCGAGATGCACCATTCCGGATGCGTTTCGATCATCTGACGCTGGCGCGTTTTGCCCCACGCCGGGGTGTATTCGACGGCGTCGATCGCGTCGATCGTACGCTGCCGCAGCAGGTTTTGATCCATCGCGATAAACCACTGGGCCGTCGCGCGGAAAATCACCGGGTTGTGGCAGCGCCAGCAATGCGGATAGGAATGTTCGTAGTCCTCGACGCGCCACAGCGCGCCGCTCGCCCGCAGGTCGTCGACGATCTTTGGGTTGGCGGCAAAAATGTTTTGACCCGCATAAGGTCCGGCCGCGTCGGTGAAGCGCCCAGCTGCGTCGACCGGGTTGAGAATCGGAAGATTGTACTTTATTCCCGTGTCGAAGTCGTCGGCGCCGTGACCCGGAGCCGTATGCACGGCGCCGGTGCCCGTTTCCAGATCGACGTAATCGGCCAAAACGAGCTGCGAGTCGCGATCCATGAACGGATGCCGCACGGCCAGCCCGTCGAACTCGCTGCCGGCGGCCCGCGCGACGAGCGTCGCGTGCTCGAACCGCTCCCCAAGCGTCGGCCGCGCTAAGTCGACCGCTACGACGACGAGTTCGTCTTCCAGTTCGTAGAGACCGTAGGTTGCGTCGGCGCGCAGCGCGATGGCGACGTTGGCCGGCAGCGTCCACGGGGTCGTCGTCCAGATCAGCACGGAGAGCGGCTTGTCGGGGGGCTCGGTCCCCGCGGCCCAGCCGGCGCGCGCGAACCGCGCGAGCATGGCTAGACGCCCTTCCGCGCCGGCGCGAAATCGAACGTAGATCGACGGCGACGTCGTCGACTCGTACTCGATTTCGGCTTCCGCCAGCGCCGTTTCGTCGCGAACGCACCACAGCGTCGAGCGCAGCCCCTTATAGATCTGGGCTTTCTCGGCCAGATCGGCCAGCGCGCCGGCGATCGTGGCCTCGAACGACGGGTCGATCGTGCGGTACGGACGTTCCCACAGGCCGAAGTTCCCCATGCGGATCCGCGTCTCGCGCTGGCGGTCGAGCCAAAAGAGCGCGCGCTCTTTACATTTTTCGCGCAGCTCGAGCGGATCGATCGAATGAAAGTCCTTGATGCCCAGGTGCTTGAGCGTCTCGAGCTCGATCGGCAGGCCGTGCATGTCCCAACCGGGCACGAACGTCGCGCGTTTCCCGTCGAGCAAGGCGATTTTCACGAACATGTCCTTGAGAACCATGTTGAAAAATCCGCCCATGTGCAGGTCGTTGTTCGCGTACGGCGGCCCGTCGTGCAGAATCCACGGATCGTTCGCGGCGTTGCGCGCGAGCCGGCGCTCGTAGGTCCGGCGCTCCTGCCACCACGCGACGCGTTCGGGCTCCCGCTTGGGAAGTTCGGCTTTCATCGGAAAGACCGTCTTCGGCAAGTTCAAGGTGTCGCGGTAGTCGCGGCGCACGGTTTCGCTCATGGGACGGCTCCGCTTTCGCCCTGCGCCGGGTCCGCATCCCGCAACAGCTCGCCCAAAACGTCGAAGTTGCGCTCGGCCGAGGCGCGCACGGCGCCGATTCGCGCTTCCAAATGGGCGGCCAGCGCGTCGCGCTGCGCGATCAGGCGATCGATCCGTGCGTCGACGCTTGCGTCGTCGAGCCGGCGGCCACTCGGCGCCCATAATGGCTCGAGCGGATACTCGAGTTCGTCGCACAGCGCGCTCACCTTCGGATCATAGGCGATCGCGACGAACGGGACGCCGAATCGGGCGGCCAAGACCAGCGCATGCAGGCGCATGCCCACGACGACCCGCGCGCCGCGCAGAACCGCCGCCGCCTTGGCCAACGTGCACTCGGGCAAGAGCACCGGCGTCGACGCGCAGGCGCGAATAATCTCCGTCGAGACCTCGGCATCGCCCGCTCCGCCCAGCGGCAGAAACGCCACCCGCACGCCGTGCTCGCGCGCCAGCCGGTCGACCGCACGCGCGACCACCGCCGCGCCGTCTTTGAACGAGGGAACCTTGCGCACGCTGACGATCGCGTACGGGCCGCTCTCCGGGCCCAGCCCGTCGCCGGACAGATCCGTTTCGGAAACCGGCAGGTCATACAGAAAGACCGGGTCGGCAGTTCGCTCGACCGGCGTATTCGGCAGCAACGCGTGAAGAACGTCGCGCGAGCGCTCGTCGCGGACCGTGGCCCGCCCGAGGCCTTTGCAAAAACGTCCGACGACCAACCGCCCCCACGCATCCAGCGGACCGACCGATTGCGCGAAGATCATCGTCCGGCGCTTGGCCCGAATCGCTTCGCGCAGGACGCCGGCGTAGTACAGCAGGCTGCGCAGGCTGGTCGAGTTTTGCAGCAGCCCGCCGCCGCCCGAGAGCACCACGTCGGCGCGGCCGACGGCTTCGCGCACCGCCCGCCACGGCCAGCGCGCCGACGTCTTCACGCCAAACGACGCGGCCGTCAGGCCGGGCGTCGCCGAAAGCACTTCGACGTCGACGTTGGGGAATCGCGCGCGAATCCGCGCGACGATCACCTCGAGCAGCGCCTCGTCACCGAGGTTCCCAAAGCCGTAGTAACCCGACAGCAGCACGCGCATCGTTTCCCTTCAACTCAACGCGAGGAAACGGGCGCGCGCGTCGCGATCAGCGTTCGATAAACCCAGACGAGCAGCGCGCCGATGACGACGCCGATGACGAGCCCGTTGAAAATGCGCAGCAACGAGATGGTTAACGGCGTGTGCAGATGCGAGAACGTGTCGATCACGTCGCCGATGCCGACGCCGATGCCCAGCGCCAGCAGCCAGCCGATCGCGCGCCGATGGACGGCCAGCAGCGCCGGCACCAGCATCATGCAGGGGAATCCGACGAGAAACTCTTTGAAGCGGGGCCGAACGCTGAGCACGTTGGTCAGCACGTGGCGCAACGAAAGTTCGATCTGCGACGGAGAGATGTCGCTGTCGTTGCCGCTGCGCATCACGAGCACCGCGGCCGCCCCGACGATGGCGATACCGACCAACAGTTGATAGGCTAGCACGGGCGATCGAAAGACGTCGATCGGGCGTTCCACTCCCGAGTCGTATCGCCGGTCGAACGTATACAGCACCAGCGCGATGAGCGGCGGAAGCGCGAGCACCAGTTTCACTCCGCGAAAGCGTTCGATCTCTTCCATCGCGAGCGGCGAACTCATCAACCCGACGACCGCCAGCGCACCCAGCAGGGCGACGCCGGTCGCAGCCAGCGTCCAGCCGATGCAGCGCAGCAACTGCGCTCCGGAACGTTCGGCCGGACCCTCGCGGAATGCCGGCGCGAGCACGAGAAAAGCGGCCGTCGCGAAGAGCAGCGCCGCGGCTAGCGCGATCGCCGAGCGCACGAACAGGTCGTGATGCAAGACCACCCCGGCAGCGTAAACGATGACGGTCAGCCCGTACGCGGCGATCGCCCACCGGCGCCGGTACCAGCCGAAGGCGCCCAGCAGCAAGACGAAGATCGACGGAGCCGCCAGCGCCGCTACGCCGACGAGCACCGGACCGTTGCCGTGGTAGGGCGGAATCGGCGTCGCGCGGCCCAACGTAAATCCGGCCGAGCGGAGCTGATCGGCGATTCGGCCGACCAACTCGACGTTCGTCTTTTCGATCGAAAGGTCGCCGTCTTGATGGTCCCACGCCCGCAAGTACACGACCCGGACGTTGCGTTCGCGCACGCCCAGCACGTATCGCGCGACTGCGGCATCGAGCTTGATTTTGTCCAGCTCGGTCTTGGCGATGGCCTGCACGCGCACGGTGCGCCCCGGAATCAGCCGCGCTAGGGAATCGTTTCCCTTCTGTACCTGACTCGGGTCGTACGTTTCGATCGATCCGAAATTAAACTGGTGGCGTTTAAAAATCCCGGCCGCGTCTTCGATGTGGTCGGGATAGCCGATAACCTGATTGCGCAAGCCGAAAAAGATGACGGTCGAAACTTTCGGATCGTAACGCAGCACGTCATCGAAGGCCGCCTCGATCTGGGGCGCCGCAAAGCGTTCGTCGTTTTGCAGGCGCGGAACCACCAAAAGGCCGAGCTTACGCGCCAGCTCGATCTGATCGGTTGGGATGCCGAGTCCGGTCGTATTGAAGTAGTCGATTTGCGTGCGCACTTCGATCAGCCAGGGACGCGTCGGGCGCAGAACCCGGACGCTCCGGGGCGTGAAGTGCAGCGCCAGTTGCGCGCGATAGCGGCGATAGACGGACGGGTCGGAGACGAGCAAGTACACCGCACCCGGTGCGATGCGTTTGCCGGCGACCAGTGCCGCCAGCAGCGGATCGCGGATCGGCGACACGCGCGCCGCATTGAGCAGCGCGGCCCCCGTCGTGGCGTACGCTCGGCCGTCGTCGCCGACGTTTCCGCCGAGTTCCTCGGTGACGGCTATCGAGGTGAGCCCGGCCCGCCGAAGTGCGACCAAAAAACCTGGGAGGTTATAGTTGTACGAGCGCGCTAGGGCCGCGAAGTCTTGGTAGTCCATCGCGATTTCGACCCGCCGGGCGTGCGACTCGGTGCGAAAGCGAAAGAACCCTACCGCCAACGATGCCAGGAGCGCAACGAGTAAGACGATCGCGGCATAGCGCGTGCGGGGCTGCAAGGACGTCACGAAGCCGCCCTTTTCGACCGCCGGCGCCCGAGGCCCGCCCGATCGCGCGGTGCTCGCCGCCCCGGAAAATCAAGAGGACCCGCCATAAGCGAGTCCCCTTGCCGTCGCGTATGCATGAGTCCCTTTTTGTCGGGTCCACGCATACCGGGTGTGGGCGACGTTTTTGATGGGTCGAAAACGCTCACTCATAGCCCATATCCGAGTGGCGCGCCGCGTGTCGATTGGGTTTAGAGTAACCAAAAAATATCGACCTTGTCAATGCCGCCACGTCGGCCGGCGCTTTTCGAGGAACGCGCCGATACCTTCGCGAGCGTCGCCTTCCAGCGCGTTGGCCGTCATGACCTCTTTGGTATGGGCGTAGGCCGCTGCGGTGTCGAGTTCGATTTGAGCGTAAAAGGCGGCTTTGCCCATCCCGACGACCGTACCGCTCGCCGACGCAATCTTCCCGGCCAGCGCCAGGGCTTCCGCGTGCAGGCGCTCGGGCGGGACCGCGCGATTGATCAGCCCCCAGGCGCAGGCGGTGGCGGCGTCGATTGGCTCGCCGGTCAGGAGCATCTCCATGGCGCGCTTGCGGCCGACCGCCCGCGTGAGCGCGACCATCGGCGTGCTGCAGAACAACCCGATCCGGACGCCCGGCGTAGCGAACGTCGCCCGTTCCGACGCGATCGCGAGATCGCAGGCGGCGACCAGTTGGCAGCCGGCGGCCGTCGCCACCCCGGCAACCTCGGCAATCACGGGCTGCGGAATCGAGGCGATCCGCTCCATCAGACCGACGCAGGCGCCAAAAATCGTGCGATACGCCTCGGCGTCGCGATCCAGCAGCTCGCGAAGGTCGTGCCCGGCCGAAAACGCCGGCCCTTCACCGCGCAGAATTATGACACGAGTGTCGCTTTGCTCAGCAAGATAAGCAAACGTTTCGTCCAGCTCGCGCATCATCTCGAGCGACAGCGCGTTCCGCCGCTCGGCCCGATTCATGGTGAGGACGGCGATCTCGCCGGCGCGCTCGACCTCGACGTGTTGGTGGGTCAGCATAACGAGGACTACGGGTCGCGTCGGGCGCCCGCCTCCCGACTGGGCTGGAAACGTCCAACGCCCGCGCGAACAGCCTCGGCGACGTGCTAAAAATGGGCAACATCTGGGCTGCGGCGATTGTTGCCGGGGCGCTCGTCTTTGCGCTCGTCGACGGGCTGGCATTTCACGCCGGGCTCTATCGTCCGCTTCTCGATCCCTCGTCGACGGCCGGCGCCTTCGAAGCCGCCATCGCGCGGCTGCTCGCAGTCCGAGCCGACCCGCGGCGCGACGTCCTCGTGCTCGGAGACTCGCGCGTCTACTCCGGCCTCGACCCCGCCGTCGCGACGGCCGCCGCCGGCGGGCGGCTGCGCTTTTTGGACGGCAGCGTGCCCGGCACGACGCCCCGCTGCTGGTTTTTCTTCGACCGCGCGATCGACCCGAAGGCCGACCGGTTTCGCGCGGTCGTCATTCCGGTCGACACGTACGGCGACGACGACAGCGCGATCGGCAGCATCGACGGCGACCAACGCCAGATGGACCTGCACTACATCGTCTTTCAGGTCGGTCCGCGCGACGTTCCGAAGCTAGCGGCGTCGTTTCCCGATTCGCGTACGCGGCTGAATGTCGGGATCGACCTGCTGCTGCGCGGACCCGAATTGCGAGACGACGTTCAGGCCCTCGCCGCCGAGCCCGCGGCGCGGCTGCGCGCGATCGCTCAAGCGCGCACCGCCGATCCATACGACCCGCTGGCGGCGCATCCACGCACCGAACGCCTGACGGGTCTGCGAGTCGACTTCGCGCACGACCGCATCACCTATCCGCCCGGCGTTGCGCCTTCCGAGCGGCACGAAATGGAGATTGCGGTGCTGGGCGTCGCGCACCCCAGCCCGTCGTACGCGCGTTATCGGCGCCGCTGGCTCGGTCCAATCGTCCGGCGTTATGCCGCAGCCGGCGTGCCGGTCATCTTCGTGCGCCTGCCCACTCGGCCGGCGCATCGCCGTGGCATACCCGAGGCGCTCGGCGCCTCGCTGCGCGGCTTTGCCCGCGCGGACGGCGCGCGGATGCTCGCCGCGGCGCCGTATCTCACCCTAGAACGGTCCGGCTTATTTGCCGATCACGACCATCTCGACGCGCTCGGAAGCCGCGCTTTCAGCGCGCGACTCGGGCGCGACGTCGCGCGCGTTTTGGACGGAGCGCCGGCGGCAATGGCGCAGCCGGCCGCGCGTCGCAACGCCGGCGATCGGCCCGACCGCCCATCCGCCCCATCGGGCCTGCTGCATGCGGTTCGAGACGCGCTGGCGATCGGCGTTCCGCTGCCGTTCCAATCGTACGAATTCGCAATCTTTTTCGCGCTGGTGGCCGCGCTGTTCTACGCGGTCGCAGGGCGCGCGCGCCGGCTCGTGCTGCTGGCGGCCAGCTACTATTTTTACGCGCGCTGGAACGCATGGTACGTGATCTTTCTGTGGATCCTGACCGGATCCGATTACGCGATCGCAATCGCACTCGAACGCGCCGCGCCGCGCGGGCGCAAACTGGGCCTGGCGTTGGGCATTGCGGCGAACCTCGCGTTTCTGGGGACGTTCAAGTACGCAAACTTCGCCAGCGGAACGATCGCAGCGCTCGTGGGCATGCACGAGAATCCGTGGCTCGTGAGCCTGATCGTTCCGATCGGCATCAGCTTTCACACCTTCCAAAGCATCTCGTATTTAGTCGACGTCTATCGCGGAAAAATGCGCGCGGTGCGCGATCCGTTCGACTACGCGTTGTACCTGGCGTTTTTCCCGCAGCTCCTCGCCGGCCCGATCGTCCGGGCAGGTTTGTTCTTCTCCGAACTGTTTGCCTGGCGCAAACCCAACGCCGCCGACGTCGGCTACGGCTGCATGCGCGTCGCGTTCGGCCTGGTAAAGAAAGTCGGCATCGCCGATCAGTTTGCGCCCGCCAGCAACGCCTACTTCGATTCGGTTGCCACGCATCCGGGAGCGCTGGCGGCGCTCGGCGCGATTTTCGCGTTCTCGATGCAAATCTATTTCGATTTCTCAGGCTACAGCGACATCGCGATCGGTTGCGCGCGCCTGTTCGGGTTCGTATTTCCGGAAAACTTCGCCCAGCCGTACCTTGCAATCAGCATCACCGATTTCTGGCATCGGTGGCACATCACGCTCTCCACCTGGCTGCGAGACTATCTGTATATTCCGCTGGGCGGCAGCCGCCGCGGCCTGGCCGACACGCTGCGCAACCTCATGCTGACGATGGTGCTGGGGGGTCTCTGGCACGGGTCGCAGTGGACGTTCGTCGCGTGGGGCGGATACCACGGCGTGCTGCTCTCGCTCGAGCGTCTGCTGCGCGTCGGACGCCCCGGCGACGAACCGCGCGGCATCGTCTACCTGCTGCGGGTTGCGATAACGTTCGTCGCGGTCAGCCTCGGCTGGGTGCTGTTCCGCGCGCCCGGTTTCGGCGCCGCCGCCACCGTGTATCACGAGCTGTTCGCCGGTGGATGGCAAGGCTGGCCGCTGCACGGTTGGCAAGCGGTGCTCGCCGCCGGCATCGTGGCCTTCGCGATCGGACGTATCGTCGCGACGCGTCTGCGCCTCGACCTCTCATGGATGGCGCTCCCGTTCGCAATTCGCGCCGCATCCCTGGCCGCATTGCTGCTCGCCTTAGAACTCTTCTCATGGCCCGGCGCCCCCGCCACCTTCATTTACTTCAAGTTTTAGACCGCGATTTCGGTACGAAAACCGAGCCCGCATTTTTGCCGAATGCAGATTATTTCGGACTTTATGGGGAATCCCGGTACGATGTGGCGCCGTGTGCTTGCCCTTTTCACGCTTCTCTCGTGTTCGGCTTATGCACCGCGCGCGATGCCGCCCCAATCGATCGCCGTCGGCCTCGCCGGCAACGCAGACGGGACCGTCTTCCTCGAACTCAATTCCGTTGGGCGTCCGTTTACGTTCGATGCGCGAGCGCTTCGCTTCCCTGGCAAGCGTACGATCGACGCGACCATTTAACCAAGGCGACGTACGACGCCCATCCAATCGTCGCTCCCTGGGAACCCGTAAAAGTCTATTCGAATTACATCGATACCAGCGCGGATAGATCGGTCGTTCGCAGGTACCGCGCTCGCATCGATTTCGGCCGCTCGCCCGGCCACGCGGGGCTGTATCGCCTCAACGCCGTTGTAAACGCCACATTCGCGCGCACCGATAACGGCGCTGCGCTGACGTTGCGGACTAACGGCGACGACGACGTTTATTGGCCCGATGAAACCAACGACGACGCCAGTTTGCGCAACCTTCGCGCGCGAATTCTCGGCCGCTACGTGTATGCGTTCGGCGGATCGATCGTCGGATGTTACGGCTCGGGAAAGTCGTACTAGCCATCGGCCCCCTCCACGTTTCGCGCGTCGACCGCCGGACGTGCGCTCGATCGGCTCGATGGGTTCGAGCGGCGCGGAACCCCCTGCGATCCAGGCTTTCGCTTCGCCGATCCATGGCAAGCCGACGTAACCTTCACGTCGGCCGCGCCGCCGCCGGACCTCGTCGCTCACGCCGCGATTACGTCGGGAACGACGCGACGAAGGGTTCTGTGGCTTCTCGGCTACCCCGATGCGTTTCGAACGGCAGCCTACTTCAACGATCTCGAACGCTGGGACTATGCGATGCCCGCGCCGTTCTCGTCTGCGGTAACGTTCAAGAACGATCGAGTCGTGGAGTACCGCCCTCCCGGAGACCTGCCGTGATTCGCGCCCAAAAAGCAAGAAGCACGGGCCGGATCGTCACCTCATAGATCGTCGTAGTGCGGCACGATCTCACGAAGGAAGCAAGATACGAAGAGGCCTAGCAACCAGCCTCCACATGGCAACGCACGAGGAAATTCGTTCCGTCCGGATGCGATATTGTAGCGGTTGCGATGAAATGCACCTTTTCGTTTTCGGGCGCCGCCAAAGTGGCCACATGTCCATGCTCAACCGTAACTTCAAGTCGAGGGTCGTCGCTCGCAATGGCCCAGCCGGTATTCGGCGAGAGACGAAAAACCGCGCTTCCGACGTCTTTTGTCGTTCCGGAAATGAGGCTCAAAAGGACTTCCGTGAGATGCGGCGTGTTCGGCACGGCGGCCGCCTTGGCGATCATTGGCGCAGTCTCTCCCGCGTTGGCGACGGGTACCGCTAGCGATCTTACCGCTGACGAACAACCAGCCGCACCAACCAGCGCGCCGACGGCAGCGCACGCCATTTCTTTGCGGTTCACATTTCTCCTTACAGGTGTAGCCGAGCGCGGAGTGCGACCGAACCTCGTTGTCATCCGCCCAGTCGGCGCTCTTGCGCTGAGCTTCAAAAATCTTTTTTGCAGCGAGGTGAGAAATGGTGGGCGATGACGGGCTCGAACCGCCGACATCCTCCTTGTAAGGGAGGCGCTCTCCCAGCTGAGCTAATCGCCCCCGCTTTCGCGCCAACTCTTTGGCGCCGGGCGCCGCGGCGCCTCGTTTAGCAGACTGCTAGAGGGGTTTTGCCTCGGCGATCTTCTTCTGGAGCAGTGCGAGGGCGGCGCGCAGTTGGGCGTCGCGCTCGACTTCGCCGAAGCGGGCATTGGTGTTCTCGTCGATGCGGAGGTCGGGTTCGATGCCGCGCAGATTGATATCGCGCCGGCTCGGGGTCAGATAGTGGGCGGTCGTGATTTTGATCGCGGC
>DATCGB010000335.1:0-4121 GCA_036509155.1 Candidatus Tumulicola sp.
CGGCTGGAGCCTCCGCTGATCGTCACCGCGGCCGAGGTGGACCGGGCGCTCGCCGCCCTGCGGATCGGCGTGGCGGCGGCGTACGACAAGCTCGGCAAGCTCGCGTAACCGATGCCCTACGTTCAAACGGCCATTACCATCGTCGCGCCGGCGCGCGTCGTGTACGAGCTGGCCAAGGATCAGGAGCGATTTCCGCAGTTCATGCCGGACGTTGAGATCGTGATCGTGCTCGAGCGCCATCCCGGTCGCGTCATCTCGCGCTGGAAGACGCTCGTCGAGGAGGCGCCGATCGAGTGGATCGAAGAAGACCGCTTCGACGACGCGGCGCTGCGGATCGATTACAAGCTGCTCGAGGGCGACCTCGACAAGTTCGAAGGCGCGTGGACGTTTACCGAGCGCGACGGCGCAACCCACGTCGAACTCGGCGTCGACTACGATTTCGGCGTGCCTACGCTGGCCGAGCTGATCGGCCCCACGCTGCAGAAAAAGGTGCGAGAAAACAGCGAGATGATGCTGGCCGCATTAAAGACCCAAGCCGAGCTGCAAGCCGGGGGAGGATCGTGAACAAGTTCTGCTTCATCCTGCATCCGCTTTCGCTCGAGGACGTCGCGCGCTACGAACCGGGCGCGAAAGGCAAAGGCGATGCGATCATTCGCAAGATCATGGAGTGGATGCCGCCGTGGGCGGCGGTGCACGTCACCGGCGTGCGCGCGCCCGATGGCCGCGAGACCGAAGGCTGGTTCGTGTCGGCATCGCTGCTCCCCGAACAGATGGTCGAGCTGCCGCGCGAAGAGGTGTACGAACGGATTCTCAAAGCCATTCGGATCGGCGCCGACCTAGGCGCCCAAGTGGCCGGCCTGGGAGCGTTTACCGCGGTCGTCGGCGACGGCGGCGTCACGATCAACGAGCGCTCGCCGATTCCGGTCACGACCGGCAACTCGCTCACCATCGGCGCCGGCGTACAAAGCTTCTTTCGCGGAGCGCACGAGATGGGCATCGATCCGTCCGCGTCGACGGCCGTCGTCGTCGGTGCGACCGGTTCGATCGGCGCCGCCTGCGTGCGCCTCATCGCGCCGAAAGTGCGTCACGTCGTCTTGGTCGCGCGCAACGAAACGCGCTTGCGGAAGTTTCACGAGCAAATCGCCGGCGAAGTCGAATGTGAAACGTCGTTTACGACCGACATCTCGCCGGCCGTCCGGCGCTCCCAGCTGGTGCTGACGGCGACGTCTTCGACGCGCGAGGTCATCCAGCCCGAAGATCTGCAGACCGGCGCGGTGGTATGCGAGCTTTCGCTGCCGCACGACGTGAGCCGCCGGGTCGCGCAGGAACGTCCCGACGTCCTGGTGACCGAAGGCGGAAACATGTTCGTCCCGGGAACGCCGCGCTTCGAGCGAGTCCGCGAGCGCGGGACCGACTTCGACTTGAACCTGCCGCCGCGCACGGCGCTGGCCTGCATGAGCGAAACCATGGTGCTCGCGCTCGAAGGCCGGTTGGAGCCGTATACGCTCGGACGCGGCATCGAACTTCAAAAAGTGATCGACATGGAAGCGATGGCGCAGCGCTGCGGCTTTACGCTCGCCGACATGCGCGCGTTCGACGCCGCGATCACGCCCGAGCGAATCGCCGCCACCCGCGCGGCCGCCGAAACGCGCCGCCGCCAGGGAGCCGTGGTATGAAACGCGTCGTTTCGGTGTCGCTCGGTTCGTCGACGCGCGACCACCGCGCGAGCGTCACGCTCATGGGCGAAGAGTTCGATATTTCGCGGGTTGGAACTGATGGCAAGCTCGACGTTGCGATTGCGAAGGTGCGCGAACTCGACGGACGGGTGGACGCCATCGGACTGGGCGGCATCGACGTGTATCTCTATGCCGGCCGCCACCGATACGCGCTTCGCGACGGCCTGCGGCTGCTGCAAGCGGCGACCACGACGCCGGTCGTCGACGGCAGCGGACTAAAAAATACGCTCGAGCGCGAAGCCGTGCGGTTCATGCAGGACGAGCTGCAGATCGACCTGCGCGGCAAGCGCGTGCTCATGGTCAGCGCGCTCGATCGCTTCGGAATGGCGCAGGCGCTGGTGAGCGCCGGCGCCGACGTTCTGTTCGGCGACTTCATTTTCGCGCTCGATAAGGACATGCCGGTGCGCGACTTAGCGACCTTTGAGGAGATGGCCGAAAAATATCTGCCGGATGCGTGCAAGCTGCCGTTTCAGTTCTTTTATCCGACCGGCAAGAAACAAGAAAAACCGCCCGAGCCGAAATATCCGCAGTACTACCGGGAGGCCGAGATCGTCGCCGGCGACTTTCACTTCATGCGGCAGTTTATGCCCGACCGGCTCGACGGCAAGATCGTGCTGACCAATACGGTCACGCAGGCCAACATCGAAGAACTCGCGGCGCGCGGGGTCGCGACGTTGATCACCACCACGCCCGACTTCGGCGGGCGTTCGTTCGGAACCAACGTGATCGAGGCGGCCCTCATCGCACTGCTGGGCAAGCAGTGGAGCGACGTCACGCCCGGCGACTACGAACGCGTCCTGCACGAACTGCACCTCCGGCCGCGCGTGGTCGCGCTCGGCGCAGGACCGGCCGGAGTCCCGGGGGCGTAGCCCGAGGCGGAAGGGGAAGCATTTTGACCCCCGAACAAACCGCGCCAGCACCCGCTGGGGTGCGATCGATTCCCCAGGGGCTCACGGGGCATTTTGCTTGAGTTCCCCTTCTGAGGGTCTGTAGTTGAACGATAAAGAGATCGCCCTCACGGCGGAGGGACTAACCAAACTTGAAACGGAGCTCGACGAGCTCAAGACGGTCCATCGCCGAGAGGTGAACGACCGTATTCGCCAGGCGAAAGAGTACGGCGACTTGAGCGAAAACGCCGAGTACGAAGACGCCAAGCAAGAGCAAGCCTTCATCGAAGGACGCATTCTCAAGCTGGAAGCGATGATTCGTAACGCGCGGCTCATCGACGAGTCGGAGTATGCCGCCGACGAAGTCCATCTCGGCGCGATCGTCAAGGTGAAGGATCTCAAAACCAGCGAGGGCTACGAGTTCTCGATCGTCGGATCGGCCGAAGCCGACCCGTCGAATCGCCGGATCTCCAACGAGTCGCCGCTGGGCCGGGCACTGATCGGCCACAAGAAGGGCGTGACGGTCGACGTGGCCACGCCGCGCGGTCTGGCCAAGTACAAAATCGAATCGATCAAGAGCAGCTCCCCGAAGAAAGCCGCGAAAAAAGCAAGTTAGACGCGGCGTGCGATTGAATCGCACGAAGATATGCAAGAAGACCTCGGCAAAACCGAAGCGGCATTGGTCGCGGCCCGCCGCGAACATCTGGCCGCGCTGCGTTTGCGTGGAACCGATCCCTTCGCGGCGACCCGCTACGAGGTCGACGCGACTGCGGCCGACCTGGCCGCCCGCTACGACTTCTTAGTCCCGGGTCAGGACGCGTCGGCCGAAGGCTGGAGCCTAGCCGGCCGGCTGCTATCCAAACGCCGGATGGGCAAGACGATATTTGCCGATCTCGCCGACCGCACCGGGCGGATTCAGCTCTACGTCCGCAAGGACGAAATCGGCGAGGGCGCGTTCGACGACTGGAACGACCTCGACCGCGGCGACCTGATCGGCGTGCGTGGATACGCGTTCCGCTCGAAGATGGGCGAGTTGACGCTGCACGTTACCGCGTTTACCGTTCTGGGGAAAGCGCTGATGCCGCTGCCCGACAAGTGGCACGGTTTGGTGGACGTCGAGAAGCGGTACCGTCAGCGCTACGTCGATATGATCGTCAATCCGGACGTGCTCGATACGATGGTGGCACGCAGCCGGCTGGTGGCCGAAATGCGGCGCTTCATCGACTCGTACGGCTTTTACGAAGTCGAAACGCCGACGCTCCTGCACGTTGCCGGCGGCGCGGCGGCGCGCCCGTTTACGAGCCATTGCAACGCTCTCGATCAGGTCATGCAGCTGCGCATCGCCACCGAGCTGAACCTCAAGCGGCTGATCGTCGGGGGCATCGAACGCGTGTACGAAATCGGCCGGATTTTCCGCAACGAAGGCATCGACACGACCCACAATCCCGAGTTCACGATGCTCGAACTCTACGCCGCGTATTGGGACGTCAACGACATG